>JBDTXQ010000025.1:0-13766 GCA_040006115.1 Usitatibacter sp. | reverse complement strand
CCGTCAATGCCGCGGAAGGCATCGCGCGCGGACTCGAGGCTTTTCACGCCAAGCTCCTCCTGGCCCGTCCTCATTGCCACGAAACCGCGATAGATCATCACCGAGCCGTAGGCGCGACGCACGGCGACGCTCGGCGCGGCTGCTGCCATCGACGGTTGCAGCACCTCCGCGGATTGCCCCGCCAACCGGTCGGCTTCCGCATACTTGTTGGAGCTGTCGAGGGTACGCGCCAGCGCGGAGAGCCCCAAGCCGAGCCCGATGGCGGTGACTTCGGAGTTGTCGCCCGCCTTGCGCAGCCCTTCGAGCGTTCCGACCGCCTCGCGCAGGACCTTCTCTCCCTCTTCGAGCTTCGCCTGGTAGCGCAGCGCCGCGCCGTAGCGCACCAGCGCGAGCGCGCGGTTGCGATTGGTTTCGGGCGTGCGCAGCTCGGGCGGCAGCTCGCGGTAGTAGTTCACCGCGCGGCGCGCGAGCTCCGCCACGAGGTCCAGCCGCCCCACCGGCTCGAGCTCGAGGTAGAAATCGTCCAGCAGGTAGACGATGAGCTTCTCCGCCTCGCCGCGCGCGGCCTGGGCATTCGCTTCCGCGCTCCTCGCGCGCTGCATGTTCTGGTAAC
This sequence comes from Usitatibacter sp., assembly GCA_040006115.1. Classification (GTDB taxonomy): domain Bacteria; phylum Pseudomonadota; class Gammaproteobacteria; order Burkholderiales; family Usitatibacteraceae; genus Usitatibacter. Next base: position 13,153 of record JBDTXQ010000025.1, on the reverse strand, counting down.
CGAAGATGGCGCTCGCCAGCGCCTCGATCGCGAGCACCGCGCACACCGCGGCGACCTGGCGCGCGCGCACCAGCGCCTTGTGCGTCGCCGCCTCGCGCTCGCGTTGCGCTGCGAGTTGGCGCTCCGCCTCGTCGCGCGCCTCGCGCTGCAGTCGCAGCTCGCGGCTTGCGCGCACGACGCCGCACAGCACGTCGTGCGTGAGCTCCACGCGCCGGACGTCGAGGCGCTCCTCGATGCGCAGCAGGCGGCGGTTCACCAAGGTCGCGAGCGCGTCCGGCGCCGCTCCCGCGGCCGCGAACGCCTTGATCACGCGCTCCTCCGCGAGGCTCTCGCGGAACCCCGAGTCGGTGAGGAGTTGATCCTCGATCACCTTGCGCACCGCGGCCGGCTGGTCGGCGAGCGCGCGCTCGTAGAACTCGTGCAGGATAGTGTCGTGCGAGCCGGCGAGGAGGTCCGCGGAGATTTCGGAGCGGCCCTGGGCGATGCGCGCGTTGTTGAGCTCGCGGCAGATGAGGGAGAGGAGCGACGGCTCCACCTCGGCATTGCGCAGCTCCGAGCCGCCGGAGATGAAGCGCACGATCGACTCGGCCACCTCCTGCGAGACGAGCTTGCCGCCGGGCTTCATCACTGCCGCCAGCGCCTGCTCCCCGTTCATGCGCGCGAGACGCATGCGGTTCTGCGTGATCGACGGCATCACGCCCTTCACGCCTTCCAGGTGCGCGAGGTAATCCTCGCGCAGCGCGATGAGGACGCGATAGTCGGCGCGGCTGAAGTCGAAGCGCTCGACCACCGTGTCATCGGATTCCAGCCGCGCCTCGAGACCGCGCGGCGGACGGTTTTCCACCAGGTCGGCAAGGTCGTCGATGAACTGCGCGGCGCGCTTGCGCCCGGCGTCGTCGACCTGCGCGAGCGTGAAGATCTCCTCGAACTGGTCGAAGATGAGGAGCGGGATGAGGGGCTTGCCCGCCGCGTCGCGCAGGACGTCGTCGCGATGGTGCAGGAATTCCCAGAGGGACTCGCCCGCGACCGACGACCCCGGTTGCGTCCACGCGCCCGAGGCCTGGGTGGCGCGGAAGATGGCCTGCTTGATCTGCTCGGAAGGCTCGGGCGAACCGGGCGAATAGTCGACGCGCACGTACACCGGGCAGTAGCCTTCGGGTCGCAGCCGCGGCACGATGCCGGCGCGCAGGATCGAGGTCTTGCCCAGCCCCGACTGCCCGAAGAGCACGGTGAGGAGCTTGCGCCGCACGCGCCGCGCGAGCTCCGCCACTTCCTCCTCGCGGCCGTGGAAATACGCGCGCGTCTCTTCGGTGAACGACGCGAGGCCGAGCCAGGGGTGCTGCGGGTCGACCGCGTCGTGGGCATCGGCGCTTCGCGCGCCAGCGCGGACCGCTTTCGCGGGCGGCTCGAGCTCCACGGTCACTGCGGCATTCCCGCGCCGCGCCCGCTCGCGGAGAGCAACTCCTTCAACCGGCCCACGAACTCGGGCGAAGGCTCGCCGCCGGGGAGTTGCGTGATGTGCACCGCCTTGAACTTGTCGGGGACGCGGGCGCCACGCGGATCGGTGGCATCCACGCACACCGGCAGCATGAAGATCGCCTCGTCGGCCATGTTGCGCGTGCGGTCGATCGCGTAGCTCCATTCGCGCCGGAAGTAGGCTTCGAGCCTCCGTTCGGTCGCCGCCGAAATCACAGGGATGAAGTAGGAGCAGCGCGCGATGTTCTTCTGGATCTTGCGGTCGTAATCGTCGCCGCCCTCGAGCCGCTCCCGGTCGAACCAGGTCTTGACCCCGGCGGCATCCAGCGCCGCCTTGAGCCTCTGCACCGCCGCGAGGTCCTCGCGCGCGTAGCTGATGAACACCGCGCCCTCGGGCATCTCGCGCTCGGGAGGAAGGAAGCGCTGCGGCGCGGATCCCATCGCGATCACCTGGCCGGGCCCGCGCCGGGCGCTCCAGCGACGATGCAGCTCGTCGACGAACTGCTCCGCGCCGCTGTAAATGCGGGTGCGCACGCTCACCTGCAGCAGGAATGCCATCAGGCGCTCGTCGCTGTCCGAGTGATCATCGGCCAGCACCTCGCCCACGTCGCGCGGGTCCGAAAGGCGCTTGCGCTTGGCCATGCGCAGGAAGAGGCGCGCGAGCCAGTTGGAGAAATTGCTGCCGATCAGCAGCAGGTGGCTGTGCTCGAGCTCATGGAAAAGCTTCTCCGGAGTGAGATGCTCGCTCTGCAGCGCGCACACGAATTCGAGCATGTCCTCGTCGGAGATCACGTAGGTGGGCGAGGCCGACACGCGTCCCAGCAAGTGGTACACCAGCGGGCGCTGCAGGTGCTCGCGCTCGCAGCCCAGGTCGGCGACGCGGTTGGGCGCGTAGCTCACCACCTCGGCGGTCTGCGCCCCGCCGAAACGTTCCGCGTTGATCGCATTCTCGAGCAGCGGGTCGAAGGTCGTGGTGACGAAGAGGTCGAAGTCGGTGATCTGCGCCAGCTGCCGCAGCGCCTTCGGGGGCGCGAAGGTGGCGTCGCGAAGGATGCCGCGCATGCGCGTGTACGTATCCTCGCGTCGGCCTTGCGCCGCGAGGAACCAGCAGACCACGTCGTTCAGCGTGTACGGCTGCGGCAGCCGGGCCGTGTCCACCCCAAGCTTGGCGGCGAGCTTCTCCGCGAGCCAGTCGTAGAGCAGGCGCGGGCCGGTGTCGGTCTCAACCTTCAGGAGCTCGGGGCCGACGATCGGGATGACCCGGCGCTCCTCGATGAAATCGAGCAGCGCCTCCCATGCGTCCTCGTCGAGGCGTGGCAGGGGCGCGGTGAGCGGCAGAACATTACTCATCGCCCGCAGGTTAGGCCATTCCGCGCGGATTGGATAGCCGGACTATCATCGGGCCATCCCCATTTTCTCGGCCTGCGTCGATTGGAATCCAGCGAAACGAGCATCGCTTCCGCGGACCTGCTGCTGCATCGCGGCGAGCCTCTCCTCGCCTTCAACGCCGCGCAAGAAGGACTGCGGCTCTGGCCGAACCACATGCGTCTTCGACAGTTGCAGGCGCTCGCGCTTGCGCGGAGCGGCGACGCCGAAGGGGCCAACGCCCTCCTCGAGAAGCTCGCCGCCGATGGAACGGCCGACGGCGAGACGCTGGGCATGCTCGCGCGCACCCACAAGGACCTCGCGGCGCGCGCCGGGGAAACGCGCCGCGGATTCCACCTCGAGGCCGCGTTCCGCCTCTACGAGCGCGCCTTCGAAACGGCGCGTGGCGCCCAGGCGCACGCCGATGCCTATTACGCGGGCATCAACGCCGCGACCATGGCGGTGGTGCGCGACGACCCCGCCCGCGCGCGCGAGCTTGCGCTTGCCGTGCGCGAGGCCTGCGCCCGCGCCGTCGAGGGCGGGGGCGACGAGGTCGCGGACTACTGGAGGGAGGCCACCCTGGGGGAGGCGGCCCTGATCCTGGGCGAGTCGCCCGCGGCGGCGCAACACTACGCGCGCGCAGCGAAGCTCGCCGGACGTCGCTTCGGGGATCTCGCATCGACGAGACGTCAGGCGCGCCTCATCACGTCGCACCTTCATGGCGACAGCCGCGCGCTCGACGCCTTGAGAATCCCGCCGGTGGTCGCGTACTCGGGACATATGATCGACGCGCACGATCGCACCTCGCCGCGGTTCCCCGCGAGCGCCGAGCCGGCGGTCCGCCACGCCGTGCGCGCGCGCATGGCCGCGCTCGCGCCGGTGGCCTGCTACGGCTCTGCCGCGTGCGGCGCCGACATCCTGTGCCTCGAAGCGGCGCTCGAGGTGGGGGCCGAGACGCACATCGTCCTGCCGTTTCCGCCCGCGGACTTCCGCCGCGCGAGCGTCGACGCGGCGGGCGGGGATTGGGGGGCGCGCTTCGAGCGCGCGCTCGCCGCCGCCGACACCTTGACGATCGCGAGCGACCACCGCGCGAGCGGCAGCGCGGCGACGTTCGAGTACTCGAACCTGATCCTCACCGGAATGGCGCGGTTGCGCGCGCAGGGGCTCGACACCGCGCTCGCCTGCGTGGCCGTGTGGGATCGCGACTCCCCGCGCGCCTCCGGTGGCACCGCCTCGATCGTGGAACTGTGGAACGCGAGCGGCCTCGCGGTGGAGCATGTGTCGCTCGAGGGTCTACGCCCGGGTGAAGCCGCGCCCCCGCCGCGCGCATCGCCGGCTACGGCGCCGGCGTCGCCACCGGAAGAACATTCTCGCCACGAGCTGAAAGCGATGCTGTTCGCGGACGCAGTGGGCTATAGCCAGTTGAGCGAGGACCAGATCCCCCGATACATCCGCGGATTCCTCGGCGCCGTGGCCGATTTGAACAGGCGCACAACCCATCGTTTCGAGCACGTCGAGACGGCGGGCGATGGGCTGTACATGGTCTTCGGCGACTCGCGCGATGCGGGGCACTACGCGGTCGAGCTGAGCGAGCTCGCGCGCGCCTTCGACCGCGAAGCCTGCGGCCTTCCGCCCAACTTCAACCTGCGAATCGCGCTGCACTGCGGCCCGGTTCACTGCGGGCGCGACCCGATCACCGGGCTGCCGCAATATACCGGCCCGCATACCAGCCGCACGGCGCGCATCGAGCCGATCACGCCGCCGGGGCAGGTCTACGCCAGCAGCGCGTTCGCGGCGGTGGCCGCCGCGACCGGCAGCGATGGCCTCGCGATGACCTACGTAGGCCGCATCCCGCTCGCGAAGGCGCACGGGACACTCGGCCTGTACTGCGTCCACCGCGAGCGGGGCTAGCGCGGGATCGGCCCCGGAAAAAGCGCTAGAATATCGCCATAGCGCCGATTTGAAACGTCAGCTTGCGGGCGCTCAACAAATGCAGCTAAAGCGATCGGCCAAGAAACCCGTTCGCTCCGCCGCCGACGGGTTTTTTCATTTGCCCGACGGGAAATTCGCCTCCGACACCCGCTCCAGGAACCATGGACCAACCGATCTCGCCGCGCACCACCCGACTCGCAGCGCTCGAGGGCGCCCTCAAGCAGAGGATCCTCGTGCTCGACGGGGCCATGGGCACCATGGTGCAGCGTTATAACCTCACGGAGGCCGAATTCCGCGGTGAGCGCTTCAAGGACTTCGCGAAGGACCTGCGCGGCAACAACGACCTGCTGTCGATCACGCGCCCACAGGTGATCCGCGAGATCCACGAGCAGTACCTCGAGGCGGGCGCCGACATCCTCGAGACCAACACCTTCAACTCGACCTCGATCTCGCAGGCCGACTACAAGCTCGAGCACATCGTCGAAGAGCTGAACCTCGCCGGTGCGCGCCTCGCGCGCGAGGTCGCCGATTCGTGCAGCGCGCGCACGCCGGGCAAGCCGCGTTTCGTGGCAGGCGTGCTGGGCCCCATGAACCGCACGCTCTCCCTTTCCCCGGACGTGAATGACCCGGGCTTCCGCGCGGTCTCCTTCGACCAGGTGAAGGACGCGTACAAAGTCGCGGTGAAGGCGCTGGTCGAGGGCGGCGTCGACCTGGTCATGGTCGAGACCATCTTCGACACGCTGAACGCCAAGGCGGCGCTCTTCGCGATCGACGAATACTTCGAGGAAGCCGGCGTGAAGCTTCCGATCATGATTTCGGGGACGATCACCGACGCCTCGGGCCGCACGCTCTCGGGCCAGACCGTCGAAGCCTTCTGGAACTCGGTGCGCCATGCGAAGCCGCTTTCCGTGGGGCTGAACTGCGCCCTCGGCGCCAAGCAGCTGCGCCCGCACGTGGAGGAGCTCTCGCGTATCGCCAACGTCTACGTCTCGGCGCATCCGAACGCGGGGCTTCCCAACGCGATGGCCGAATACGACGAGCTCGCGCCCGAGACTTCCGGCTACATCCGCGAGTGGGCCGAGAGCGGCTGGCTGAACATCACCGGCGGCTGCTGCGGCACCACCCCCGACCACATCAAGGCGATCGTCGAGACGGTGTCGTCGTTCAAGCCGCGCATCGTGCCCACCATCGAGCCGAAGCTGCGCCTCTCGGGCCTCGAGGCCCTGAACGTGGGCGACGACTCGCTCTTCGTGAACGTGGGCGAGCGCACCAACGTGACCGGCTCGAAGGTCTTCTCGCGCCTCGTCCTCGCGGGCGACTATGCCGAGGCGCTTTCGGTTGCGCGGCAACAGGTCGAAAGCGGTGCGCAGGTGATCGACGTGAACATGGACGAAGCGATGCTCGACTCCCAGGCGGCGATGACGCGCTTCCTGCAGCTGGTCGCGGCCGAGCCCGACATCTCGCGCGTGCCGGTGATGATCGACAGCTCCAAGTGGTCGGTCATCGAGGCGGGCCTGAAGTGCGTGCAGGGCAAGTCGATCGTGAACTCGATCTCGTTGAAGGCCGGTGAAGCTGAATTCATCCACCAGGCGAAGCTCGCGCGCCGCTACGGCGCCGCGGTGGTGGTGATGGCCTTCGACGAGAAGGGCCAGGCCGACACCTTGAAGCGCAAGACCGAGATCAGCGCGCGTTGCTACCGGATCCTCACCGAAGAGGTCGGCCTCCCGCCCGAGGACATCATCTTCGACGCCAACATCTTCGCGGTCGCCACCGGCATCGAGGAGCACAACACCTACGGGCGCGACTACATCGAGGCGGTGGCATGGATCCATCGCAGCCTCCCGCACGCGAAGACCTCCGGCGGCGTCTCCAACTTCTCGTTCTCGTTCCGCGGCAACGACGCGGTGCGCGAAGCGATGCACACCGCGTTCCTCTATCACGCCACCAAGGCGGGGCTCACCATGGGGATCGTGAACGCGGGCCAGCTCGGCGTGTACGCGCAGGTCCCGAAGGACCTCCTCGAGCGCGTCGAGGACGTGATCTTCAATCGACGTCCGGATGCGACCGAGCGCCTGGTGGAGTTCGCCGAGTCCTTCAAGGGCCGGAAGAAGGACGCGGTCGAGGACCTCGCATGGCGCCAGGGGAGTGTGCAGGAACGCATCATCCACGCGCTCGTGCGCGGCGTGACCTCGCACATCGTCGAGGACACCGAGGAGGCGCGCACCCAATATGAGCGTCCGTTGCAGGTGATCGAGGGCCCGCTCATGGACGGCATGAACGTCGTGGGCGACCTTTTCGGCGCGGGGAAGATGTTCCTTCCCCAGGTGGTGAAGTCGGCGCGCGTGATGAAGCAGGCGGTCGCGCACCTCATTCCCTACATCGAGGAGGAGAAGAAGCGGCTGGGCACCGCGCCCAAGGCCAAGGGCAAGGTCGTGATGGCGACCGTGAAGGGAGACGTGCACGACATCGGCAAGAACATCGTGGGCGTGGTCCTCCAGTGCAACAACTACGACGTGGTCGATCTGGGCGTGATGGTCGCGTGCGAGACCATCCTGGAGACCGCGAAGAAGGAGAACGCCGACATGATCGGCCTCTCGGGCCTCATCACCCCTTCGCTCGAGGAGATGGCGCACGTCGCGAAGGAGATGGAGCGCCTGGGCTTCAAGCTGCCGCTGCTCATCGGCGGCGCGACAACTTCGCGGACACACACCGCGGTAAAGATCGAGCCCAACTACTCGGGGCCGGTCGTGTGGGTTCCCGACGCTTCGCGCGCGGTGGGCGTGGCCTCGGCGCTCGCGAGCGCCGAGCAGCGCGATGCGTACATGGAAGGCGTGCGCGCCGACTTCGTGAAGGTGCGCGCGCAGCACGCGGCCAAAACCGGGCAGAAGAGCGTATCGCTGGACACCGCGCGCGCCAACGCGACCCGGATCGACTGGAGCGCCTACACGCCGCCGCGCCCGAGGCAGCTCGGCCTCATGCCGCTGAAGAACTACCCCCTGGACAAGCTTGTCCCGAGCATCGACTGGAGTCCCTTTTTCCAGACGTGGGACCTGGCGGGCAAGTACCCCGACATCCTCCAGGATCCGGTGGTCGGCGAGGCGGCACGCAATGTGTTCGAGGAAGGCCGCGAGATGCTCGATCGCATCGTCAAGGGGCGCTGGTTCACGGCGAGCGCCGTGTTCGGCCTGTGGCCGGCGAATTCCGTGGGCGACGACATCGAGATCTACGCCAACGACAAGCGCGAGGGCGTGCTCATGACGTGGCACAACCTGCGCCAGCAGAACCAGAAGCCGCCGGGCAATCCCAACCAGGGCCTCGCGGACTTCATCGCGCCGAAGGATTCGGGCGTGGCCGATTACATCGGCGCCTTCGCGGTGACCGCCGGCATCGGCATCGAGGCAAAAGTGAAGGAGTTCGCGGCGAAGAACGACGACTACGGCGCGCTCATGGTGAAGGCGATCGCCGATCGCCTCGCCGAGGCTTTCGCCGAGCACCTGCACCAGCGCGTGCGCACCGAGTTCTGGGGCTATGGGAGCGGGGAGAAGCTTTCGGTCGACGACCTCATCGCCGAAAAGTACCGCGGCATCCGGCCCGCGCCCGGCTACCCCGCGTGCCCCGACCACACCGAGAAGGCCGATCTCTTCGGGCTGCTTGCCGCCGAGAAGAACGCCGGCATGATCCTCACCGAGAGCTTCGCGATGCTGCCGGCCGCCTCGGTGAGCGGGTTCTACTTCTCGCACCCCGAGTCGCGCTATTTCGCGGTCGGCAAGATCGAGCGCGACCAGGTGTCGGACTACGCGCACCGCAAAGGCATGGACGTGGGCGAGGCCGAGCGCTGGCTCGCGCCCAACCTCAACTACTGACGATCAGGACACCATGATGACCGAGAGCCTGAGCGGCACCGGCGCGCTCTCCTGGCGCTTGGGCGAGCGCCTGCGCGAGTCGCCTGTCGATCCCACGGCGTTCGAGCTCGCGATCGACGCCAAGGTCGACGCGATTTCCACGGCTCGCTCCCAGCCGGCGCAGCTCCTCGCGATGCTTTCCGAGGCGGCGCCGCTGCTGCGTATCGCCGGCCGGCTCGACGAGGCGCGCAAGACCGCCGCGGCGGCGATCGCACTGGCGGAGCTCGTCGAGGATGCGCGCGCCGTCGTAGTAAACCAGCTCGCCCTCGCGCAGGTGATGCAGTGGGAGGGGCGCTTCGAGATCTCCACGCCCCTCTTTGACCAACTCATCTCGCAGGCGCGCTCTTATCCGCTTTACGCGGACCTGCTCGACAAGACCCTCTTCGACGCGGGGCGCAACCTCTTCGAGCAGAAGCGCTACCCCGAGGCGGTGCACCTCTTTCGCGAGGCGCAGGCGTTGCGGCGGGCGAGCGGCGCGGAGGACTTGCTCGAGGTCACGGCGGAAGCGATCCGGCGCACGCGCGAAGCGCACTCCGCCCGCCGTTGATCACAGGGGAGCGATCCGCGCCGGGTCGGGCCTCGCCGCGAACTCGTAGAACGCCTCGGCGAGCCGGTCGCTCTCCGCGATCGCCTGCCTCCAGAATTTGATGCGCCCCTCGTCGTCGCCGATGAAGCGCGAAAAGTCCTTGCGGCTCGGCAGCCGCCCGTAAGGAAGCTTCGCCAGGTACTCGCGCGACGGCGCCACGAGCACCATGTTGTCGAGCCACGGCCCGCGCGCGCGTCGCCATGGCATGGCCTTGTCGAGCCAGCCGGGAACGATGTGGTCGGTGAAGTGCGGGTAGAGGACCAGCCCCTTCGCGTGGTGGTAGGGCAGGTGCAGGTGATAGTCGATGATGCCGCCGTCCCAGTAGATGCCCACGGGCGCGCTCGGGATGTTGGCCACGCCCTGCAGGATCATCGGGATGGACGCCGACGCGAGCAGCGCCTCGCCCAGGTTCGCCGAATCGAGCGTGACCGCGTGCGTGTGGAAGGGATCGAAGCGCTTCTCGCCGCTGAAGAAATCGAGCGGACTCCTCGGATCGTGGAAAACCGCGCGGTCGATGAAGCGCGAGAGGTGGCGCCGCCCGAGCGCGTTGGCCACCGCCGCCATGCCGAAGCCGAGGGGAGTGCCAAAGCGGCTGTCGCGCGTGAGCGGCCAACGCCCGCGCACCGTGAGCACGTGCAGCCGGTAATGGGGGTTGGCGAGGATCTCGTCCTCGCGCCCGGCGAAGAGCAACGCGAGCATGTCGCGCGCCGATTGCGACACGAAGCTCGCGGAGGGCCGCCTCGGATAGCGCTGCTCGGTGTAGGCGCGGGCGAATTCGCCGAGCGCCGCGACCGGGTCCTTGCGGCTCGCCGCGGCGAAGCGCCACGCCCCGATGGAGGCGCCGATGAGGTGGCGCACCCCGGGGGCGGCCGGCAGCCACTCGCCGAAGATCGCGCGGTCGAGCCCCGCGATGCCGAGGCCCTTGGGCCCGCCCGCGGCGCCCGGGATGATCTCCACATCGGCGGCGGAGAATCCGGACGATTGGATGTGCGCGAGTGCGCGCTTTCCTGCACGAATGGTAAGAACGGAATTTGGCATCATGGGGGCAGATTCGAAGCCCTCTACTATCCAACAAAAAAGCCTCCCATGCCCTCACAGCTCTTCACGCCGCTGCAGCTGCGCTCCGTCAATTTCCACAACCGCGTGTTCGTCTCGCCCATGTGCCAGTACTCGAGCGACGACGGCATGCCCAACGATTGGCATTTCGTGCACCTGGGAAGCCGCGCGGTGGGCGGCGCGTCGCTCGTGTGCGTCGAGGCGAGCGCGGTCTCGCCCGAAGGGCGCATCACGCCCTGGGACGCGGGCATCTGGTCCGCCGCGCACGGGCTCGCGTGGAAGCGGGTCGCCGATTTCATCCGCGACCACGGCGCGGTGCCGGCGATCCAGATCGCCCACGCCGGCCGCAAGGCCTCGTGCAACAAGCCGTGGCTGGGCGGCAAGCCGCTCGCGCCCGCCGAAGGCGCGTGGCAGACGCTCGGGCCGAGCGCGGTCGCGTTCGGTTCCTACCCCGCGCCGCGCGCCATGACGGAGGAGGAGATCGGGCGCACGGTCGAGGATTTCCGCAAGGCCGCCGCGCACGCGCTCGCCGCGGGCTTCGACGTGGTGGAGATCCACGGCGCGCACGGCTACCTGCTCCATTCATTCACGTCAGCGCTCTCGAACCAGAGGAAGGATGCGTACGGCGGCTCCTTCGACGCGCGCGTGCGCCTGCCCCTGGAAGTCGCGCGCGCGGTGCGCGAGGCGTGGCCTGACGACAAGCCCGTCCTCTATCGCATCTCGGCCTCCGATTGGTTCGAAGGCGGCTGGGACATCGAACAGGCGGTGGTGCTGTGCAAGCGGCTGAAGGACCTCGGCATCGACCTGATCGACTGCTCGAGCGGCGGCAACATCGCGGAGCAGAGAATCAAGCTCGGGCCGGGGTACCAGGTCCCTTTCGCGGAGGCGATCCGCGCGGGCGCGGGCATTCCCACCGCCGCGGTGGGACTCATCTCCGAGCCCGCCCAGGCCGAGCAGATCGTCTCCCTCGGGCAGGCCGACGCCGTCGTCCTCGCGCGCGCGCTGCTGCGCGATCCGTACTGGCCGCGCCATGCCGCCAAGGCCCTCGGCGTGGAGCTGCCCTGGCCCGACCCATACAAGAGTTGCGACGTAAGCCCCCTGGGCCGCTGAACCCGGTTTTACGCTGCATAATCCGCGAAAGGCTCACTCGGAGGCGGGAAAATGATCGACCTGTATTACTGGACCACGCCCAATGGGCACAAGATCACGCTGTTCCTCGAGGAGGCGGGGCTCGCGTACGCGATCAAGCCGGTGAACATCGGCAAGGGCGAGCAATTCGACCCGGCGTTCCTCAGGATCTCGCCCAACAACCGCATTCCCGCGATCGTCGACCACGCGCCCGCCGACGGCGGCAAGCCGGTGAGCGTGTTCGAGTCGGGCGCGATCCTGCTCTACCTCGCGGGCAAGACCGGGCAATTCATCCCGAAGGACCTGCGCGGGCAGGTGGAGACGCTCGAGTGGCTCATGTGGCAGATGGGTGGGCTCGGGCCCATGGCTGGACAGAACCACCACTTCGCGGTGTACGCGCCGGAGAAGCTTCCGTATGCAATCGACCGCTATGTGAAGGAAACTTCGCGCCTCTACGGCGTGCTCAACAAGCGCCTCGCCGGGCGCGACTTCATCCTGGGCAAGCAGTACACCATCGCGGACATGGCGTCGTATCCGTGGGTGATCCCGGAGCGCCAGGGCCAGGACATGAGCGATTTCCCGAACCTCAAGCGCTGGCACGCCGCGATCCGCGCGCGCCCCGCCACCACGCGCGCCTACGCCCGAGCGAAGCAAGTGAATCCCGCGCCCACGTCGCTGAGGAGCGAGGAAGAGCGCAAGATCCTATTCGGCCAGGACAAGTCCGTCGTCAAATAGGAAATAACCGGGGCATGAGCCGACTGAAGGATCCGGCGGCGGTCCGCAAGATCGCCAAGAAGAGCCTGTTCGAGGGGCTCGACCGCATGTGCGAGGGCGCGATCATCGTCGATCGCGAGGCGCGCATCATCTGGATCAGCGACAAGTACGCGGCGCGGCTGAACCTCTCCTCGCCTGCGGTCGCCATCGGCCAGGTCGTGGAGGAGGTGATCCCCAACAGCCTCATGCGCGAGGTGGTGCGCACCGGCGAGCCGATGATGCTCGACATCATGCAGTTCGACGACGCGTCGTTCGTGGTGATGCGCGTGCCCGTCAAGGACGAGCGCGGGCGCGTGATCGGCGCGGCGGGCTTCATGCTGTTCGATCGCCTGCAGTCGCTCCAGCCGTTCGTCTCGAAATTCCAGCGCCTCGAGACCGAGCTCGCCGACATCCAGAAGTCGCTCGCCGAAGAGCGGCGCGCGAAGTACACCTTCTCCAGCTTCATCGGCAGCTCCCCCGCGGCGATGCAAGCCAAGCGCCAGGCGCGGCGCGCCGCCCAGGCGGACACCACCGTCCTCCTCCTCGGCGAGACCGGCACCGGCAAGGACGTCCTCGCCCAGGCGATCCATTCCGCGAGCCCGCGCGCCCACGGCCCCTTCATCGGCATCAACGTCGCGTCGATTCCCGACGCCGTCCTCGAGGCGGAGTTCTTCGGCACCGCGGCGCGCGAGGGCAAGCTCGGGCTCGCCGACGGCGGCACGCTCTTCCTCGACGAGGTCGGCGACATGCCGATGGCGATGCAGGCGAAGCTGCTGCGCGTGCTGCAGGAGAGGGAGGTCGAGCCGAGCGGATCGAACCGCGTGGCCAAGGTCGACGTGCGCGTGATCGCCGCGAGCAGCGTGGACCTGCGGCGCATGGTGTCGATGGGGCGCTTCCGCTCGGACCTCTACTACCGCCTCTCGGTGCTGCCCATCGAGCTGCCGCCGCTGCGCGA
>JBDTXQ010000024.1:0-13942 GCA_040006115.1 Usitatibacter sp. | reverse complement strand
CCGACAGCGAGGCCGTGGGCGACGATCGCAAGGGCTACCTCGAGCGCTACATCCACGGTGAGATGTACCGGCAGCGTCCCGACGTGACGGCGGTGGTGCACAGCCACTCGGGCTCCGTGATCCCATTCAGCGTCACCCGGGGAAGGATGCGGCCTGTCTATCACATGGCCTCGTTCCTGTGGAGCGGCGTGCCCGTGTTCGACATCCGCACGGTGCAGCCGGAGAACGACCTCCTCATCCGCGACACGAAGCTCGGGCGCGAGCTCGCGAAATGCATCGGCAGCTGCACCTGCGTGCTGATGCGCGGCCACGGCATGACGGTGGTCGGGACGACGCTGCCCGAGGTCGTGTTCCGTTCCATCTACACGCAGGCGAACGCGAAGCTGCAGACGCTCGCCGGCCAGCTCGAGGGACCCATCGAGTTCCTGAGCGACGCGGAAGGCAAGCTCGCCACCGACACCAACCACGCGACCATCGAGCGGCCCTGGGAGCTGTGGAAGGCGAAAGCGATGGCTTCACTCAAGCCGTAGGCACGGCAGGGGTAAGATGCCCCACACTCCCCGAGGAAAATGCCCATGACGCTCCGCCGCTCCTTCGCTTCTCTCGCAGCGGTCGTCGCCGCGTGCCTCGCCCTGCCCGCGGATGCCGCGGATCGCATGCGCGCCGGCCAATGGGTTGGCACCACGATCACCGCGGGTCGCACCTTCCCGAATTCGAGCTGCATCTCGCAGGCCGACGCCGATGCGATGAACGGCGATGCCAAGTCGATCAAGGCGTTCCTCGAGAAAGCGATCCCTCCGGAGATCTGCAAGCTTTCGGACTTCAAGGTGAATGGCGGTACGGTCGTTTACACCGCCACCTGCGGCAGCGCCCCCGCGCGCGTCGTCACCACCTCGTACCACGGCGACAGTTCCGCGGGCGGCGACAGCATCGGCACGAAGTCCGAGGCGAAGCGCACCGGGGCCTGCAAATAGGGGCTTCGTGGCGCGATAGCTAGTCCGCGCTCGCGCCCGAATCCTTCGCGAGTTTCACCCAGAACTTCGCGTCGTCCACGAGGAAGGCGGCGAACTCCGCCGGCGATTTCGACAGCGCGACCTCGGTGCCTTCGCGTGCGAGCATCGCCTTCACCTCGGGACTGCGGCCCGCCACGCTCGCGGCCTCGAAGATCTTCCAGGCGATCTCGGGCGGCGTGCCCGCGGGAACGAAGAGCCCGTACCAGAATGAGATGCCGTACTCGGGAATTCCCGACTCGATCATCCCTGGGACTTCGGGCATGAGGGGCGAGCGCTGCGCGCTGGTCACGGCGAGCGCGCGCAGGCGCCCCGCCTTCACCATCGGCAGCACCGAGGGCGGCGTCGCGAAGGTGAGCTGCGTGTCGCCGGCGACGACCGAAACCACCGCCGGCGCGCCGCCCTTGAACGGCACGTGCACCATCTGCACGCCGGTCGCCTGGCTGAAGAGCGCGCCGCCGAAGTGCGGGGCGGATCCCACGCCCGAAGTGGCGTAGTTGAAATGGCCCGGCGCCTTCTTCGCTTCGGCGACCAGCTCCTTCACCGACTTGATGCCGGTGGCGGGGTTCACCACGATCAGCAGGGGCGAGGTGGTGACCTTGGTGATCGGCGCGAGATCGCTCGCCTTGTAGTTGATCTTCGGATTGAGCGCCGGGTTCACCGAGATGCTCGCGGGGCTCGCGATGAGGATCGTGTATCCGTCGGGCGCCGAATGGGCGACGGACTCGGCGGCGATCGACGAACCCGCGCCCGCGCGATTCTCGATCACCACCGGCTGGCCGAGCACGCGCCCCATCGGCTCGGCGAGGGCGCGCGCGACGGTGTCCGCGGCGCCGCCCGGCGCGAATCCGACCACGAGGCGAATCGGGTGCGTGGGATAGCCCTGCGCCGCGGCGTCGAGGGCGCATGCCGCGAGCGCGGCAACGAACAACGATGACTTCATCATGGTATCGCCAGCACGATCTTCCCCACGTGGAGATTCGATTCCATGCGCGCTTTCGCCTCCTCTAGCTTGCCGAACGGATAGACGTCGTCGATCACCGGGCGGATGCGTCCGGACGCGAAGGCCGGCATCAGGTCGCGCACGAACGCCGGTACGCTCGCTGCGCGCTGCTCGGGCGTTCGCATCTTGTTGGAAACGCCGAAGAGCGTGAGGCGCTTTGCATGCAGCGCCTGGATGTCGATCTCCGCCTTCAGCGTGTTGTCGACGTAGCCCACGGTCGCGAGCCGCCCCTCGAATGCCATCGAGCGCACGCATTCGGCGAACACCGAGCCGCCGACCGTGTTGACGACGAGGTTCACACCCTTGCCGCCGGTCGCCGTCATCACCGCATCGTGGAAGTCCGCGGTACGCGTGGCGAGCGCGACATCGAGGCCCTGCACGGCCAGGGCGTCGAGCTTCGCCTGCGAGCCCGAGGTGCCGATCACCTTCGCGCCCAGCGCCTTAGCCGCCTGCAGCGCCGCGACTCCGACGCCCGACGAGACGCCCGTCACCAGCACCCACTCGCCGGGCGCGAGACGCCCCTGGAGCACGAGCATGTCGTGGACCACGAGGAAGGTGAGCGGGATCGCCGCGCCTTCCTCGAAAGAAAGATTGGCGGGCATCGCGATCGCCTCGCGCACGTCCGCGAGCGCGAATTCCGAGAAAGCGCCCGCGACCCGGCCCATGACGCGGTCGCCAGGCTTGAAGCCCTTCACGCCTTCGCCCACCTTCACGACTTCTCCGGCGCCCTCCATTCCCGCCGCCTTCGTGGTGCCCGCCTTCGCGAGGCCGTGCCCGACGATGAGCTCGCCGCGGTTCAGGCTCGCGGCGCGCATCTTCACGAGGAGCTGCCCCGGGCCGGGCTCGGGCGTGGGAACTTCGCGCCGATCGAGCACGGCGCGTCCGTCGACGATTTGCATGAAGTAGGATTGCATCGTGGAGACTGTAGCCGAGAACCGCGCACATTTCGAGGACCTCGACCGGGGCGACGACCTGCGCCGCTTCCGCGGCGAGTTCGAGCTTCCCGACGGCGTGGTCTACCTCGACGGCAATTCCCTCGGCGCCCTGCCCCGCCGCGTAAAGGCGTGCCTCGCCCGTGTGGTCGAGGTGGAATGGGGGCGCGGCCTTATCGGGAGCTGGGACGGCGCCGACTGGATCTCGCTCCCGCAGAGGACGGGCGACCTGATCGCGCGGTTGATCGGCGCCGAGGCGGGCGAGGTCATCGCCGCCGATTCGACGACCGTCAATCTCTACAAGGCGCTCTCCGTGGCGATGCGCATCGACCCTGCGCGCCACGTGATCGTCTCGGAGAAATCAAATTTCCCGACGGATCTCTACGTGGCGCAGGGCCTCGCCTCGCAGCTCGGGAGCGAATGCGAGTTGCTGCTGGTGGAGCCCGAAGAGGGCGCCATCGAGCGCGCCCTCGCCGAGCGCGGCCGCGAGGTCGCCGCCCTCTTCCTCACGCACGTGCACTACACCACGTCGCGCATGCATGACATGCGCGGGCTCACCGCGGCCGCGCACAAGGCCGGCGCCGTCACGGTCTGGGACCTGTCGCACTCGGCGGGCATCATGCCCGTGGAGCTCGGCCGATGTGGCGCGGATTTCGCCGTGGGATGCGGCTACAAGTATCTGAACGGCGGCCCCGGCGCGCCCGCGTTCCTCTACGTGTCGAAGCGCCACCACGATCGCATGCAGCCGATCCCCGGATGGATGGGCGATGCGCGGCCCTTCGAATTCCGACCCGACTACGTTCCGGCATCCGGCATCGCGCGCTTCCAGAGCGGCACGCCGCCGGTGATCGGCATGGCGGCGCTCGAGGCGAGCGTGGAGCTGATCCTCGAGGCGCCGATGGAATCCATCCGGCGCAAGTCGGTCGCGCTGGGTGACGCGTTCATCGCGCTGGTGGACCGCCACTGCGCGGGCCTCGGCCTCGAGCTCGTGAGCCCGCGCGCCGGCGCCGCACGCGGAAGCCACATCTCCTACCGGCACGCGGCAAGCTATCCCGTGATGCAGGCGCTCATCGCGCGCGGCGTGATCGGCGATTGCCGGCCGCCGGACCTGCTGCGATTCGGGTTCGCGCCGCTCTACGTTCGCTACGCGGACATCTGGGACGCGGTCATGCAATTCGCCGAGGTGCTGCGGTCGAAGGCATGGGATGCGCCGCAATACCAGTCGCGACGCAAGGTGACCTGACTGCCTTCTTTCAGCGACTCGCCCGGTCGAGCTCCGCAAGTGCGCCGGCATCCAGCTTCATGCGCGCCGCCGCGGCGATCTCGTCCAACTGCGCCACGGAGGTCGCGCTCACGATCGGCGCTGCGATGGAGGGCTGCGCCATCAGCCACGCGAGCGAGACTTGCGCGGGCGTGGCCCTCACGCGCTTGCCGACGTCATCGAGTGCCGCGAGGATGCGCGTGCCGCGATCGCCCTCGAAATACTTCTTCAGCCCGCTCGCCCGCGGCCGGCCCTCGATGTCGCTCGCCTTGCGGTACTTGCCCGAGAGAAATCCCTTGGCCAATGCGAAGAACGGAATCACCGCGATGCCGTATTCGAGCGCGACCTGTTGCAGGCCGCCTTCGAACCCGGTACGGTCATAGAGGTTGAATTCCGGCTGGAGCGTGTCGTAGCGGGGAAGACCCAGGCGCTTGCTCGCCTCCATCGATTCGCGCAGCCGCTCCGGCGAGTAGTTGGAAGCGCCGATCGCGCGCACCTTGCCTGCTTTCACGAGCCGCGCGAGCGCCTCGAGCGTCTCGTCGATGGGCGTATCGGGATCGTCCTTGTGCGTCTGGTAGAGGTCGATGCGATCGGTCTTGAGCCGGGCGAGCGACTTCTCGACGTGGCGCTCGATCTGCGCGCGCTTCAATCCCTCCTCGCCCTCGATCTTCATGCCGACCTTGGTGGCGATCAGCATCTTGTCGCGCTTGCCGCTCCTCTTGAACCAGTTGCCGACGATGGTCTCGGATTCGCCGCCCACGTGGCCCGGGACCCACGTGGAATACGTGTTCGCCGTGTCGACCAGGTCGAAGCCGTGCTCCGCAAAACGATCGAGGATCGCGAAGGAGGTCGGCTCGTCGGCGGTCCATCCGAAGACGTTTGCTCCCAACGCGAGCGGCGCTGCATGAAGGCCGGAGTGGCCGAGGGGTCGCTTGTCCATGGGCAAGATTCTAACTCCGCGCCGCGGCGCACACTGGGGTCCCACAATCGCGTGCCCCGGCCTTGCTCGCCTCCTCCATCTTCTATTCGATATTCTTCCTCGCCGCGGTGCTGGTGCCGGCGGCGCTCATCCTTTGCGTCCTCGTGCTCCTGGATCATCGGCACGCGGTGTGGCGCGTCGGCGCGCGCATCGGCCACGCGATCGGAGGCAGGCTCGCGGCATGGGCGCCTGCGCGGCGCGCGCTGGCGGGCTTCCCGCGCACCGTGGCCTTCGCCGAGGAGCGCCTCGACGCGCGCCGCCCCTGGGGCCTTTCCGCGACCGTCGCCGGCATCGCGCTCCTCATGTCGGCGTGGTTATTCTTCGGCGTTCTCCAGGACATCACTGCCAAGGATCCTCTCGTCACGCTCGACCTGAGGATTCATAACATGGCGCCTCTATTTCGCACCCAGGCGATGACATGGGTGATGCTGAGGGTGACCGAGCTCGGCAGCGCCGCGGTGCTTGCGACCCTCTGCTTCGGCCTCGCGTTGCTCGCCATCGCGCGCGCGCGCCCGCGCCCGGCGGTGGCGTTCGTGGTCGCCCCATTGTCGGCGGGCCTCGTCTCGTTCGCGCTCAAGGTCGCGGTCGGGCACGCGCGTCCGATGGATTCTCTCGTGCAGACGGACACGGCGAGCTTTCCGTCGGGACACACGATCGGCGCCGCCGTGGTCTACGGCTTGCTCCTCGCGCTGCTATTGAGGAGCGGGGCGCGCAGGGCGACGAAAGTCGCGGGGGCGACGCTCCTCAACCTGGTCATCGTCGGTGTCGGCATCTCACGCCTGTACCTGGGGGCGCACTGGCCGTCGGATCTGCTGGGGAGCCTCGCCGTCGCGCTGGCCCTCCTGTGCGTCATTCTCTTCTTTCTCCAGTTCGAAGCGCCGCTCGGGAGAATCGATGCGTGGAAGCTTCCGTCGGGAACGCGCGCGGCCCGCGTTGCAGGCATCGCAAGCCTCGGCGTCGCAGTGATCCTCGCCGCCACGCTCGATCCCCGCGTGGCAGGTGCGCCCATCGAGCCGCCCGCGCCGCGCGATTCCATGGAGCTGGAGGCCTTCCTGAACCCGCTGCCCCGTGAGCTCGCGCGCTTCTCCGAAGACCTGGTGGGCGGAAAAATGGAGCCGATTTCGCTCATCTTCGTCGGCTCCCGCGCCGATCTCGAGCGTGCATTCGGCAACGCCGGATGGTCCCTCGCCGATGCGCCGACGCCAGTGCGCGTCGTGCAGGAAATGCTGAACGCCGCGACGCGACGCCCCGACCCGAACGCGCCGGTCACGCCAGCGTTCCTCGCGAGCTGGCCCCAGACGCTCGCGTTCGAGCGGCCCGACGAGAGGCAGGCCGACATCAACCGACGGCACCACGCGCGGGTCTGGCAGACGTCGTATTGCGTCGCCCCCGGCTGCCGCCTGGTCTGGGTGGCGACCGCGAGCTTCGACGAAGGTGTCGAGATCTCCGCGAAGCTCCACCTGCCCACGCACCGCATCGATCCGGACGTCGACCGCGAGCGCGCGCTCATCGCGAGCGCGCTGGCCGCGACCGGCGCCATTGCCCGCGGCCATGCCTTCGTCACGAGCGCTATGCGCGGGACCAACGCGGCCGGCGATCCGTTCGCGACCGACGGTCGCGCCGTGGTCCTGCTTCTGCCGGCAAGCTGATCGCCCGAGGAGTCTCATCTATTCTCATCGATGACTTTCCGCAGCTTGGCGCGCAGCTGCGGCGCGTCGGGCAGACTGATCTGGAAGGGGCCGGAAAGCGTCTCGAGGTACTCATCGACGTCGCCAATCATTTTTCTTTCGGTACGGCCGTCGGGGGTGTGGATGGAGTAGCGGGTGTTGCGCAACGCATGGCGCGCTTCCGGCGCGGCGCGCGCGGCGACGACGCCGGCGAGGAAGATGGATTGCGGATGGGTGCAGAGGTACCAGTTGCTCACCTCGTAGTCGGCGATCTGTTGCTCGTGCAGGTCGAATGCGTAGAGCGCCTGCCACTCGCCGCCCACCTGCGCTTCGAGGACGTAGCCACCGCCCTCGGCCGCCAGGCGATGCGACTCGTGCGGGGTGGATTGCACGACGCCGGCGCGAAGCGCGAGCGGCGCGGTGAGCGTGAGTCCCCCGAAGCCCACGTCGGCGATGTGCTCGCCTTCCGCGAGCTTCACCCGCAAGAGCATGTGGCTGCGCGCGGTGACGGCGCCCGCGGGCACGTTCCAGCGCACGCGCGCGGCGAGCCGCGTCACGTCGAATCCCATGGCGATCAGCACGTGCGAGAAGAGGAGGTTCTGCTCGAAGCACCAACCGCCACGCCCGGCTCGCACCAGCTTCGCTTCCAGGCTCGGCAGGTCGAGACTCACCGGTTCGCCGAGAAACGGCGAGAGGTTCTCGAACGGGATTGCCGCGGCGTGCAACGCATGGAGATCCTCAAGCGTGGCGAGCGTCGGCGCCGCGGTGCCGCGATAGCCGATGCGCCGGAAGTAGGCGTCGAGATCGGGGGTGTCACCCATCGCGGCGCGTCAATCGAAGGAGCTGAAGCGCGCGCGCGCGAGCCGCCGCGACGCGAGCAGGTCGCGCAGCGACCAAGCCGCCGACGCTGCGGCGACCGCGGTGAGGATCCATGACACGAGCCCATGGTCCGTGCTCACGAGGTCTGTCGGCTCCGCGGCCCAGCCCGAAAGGATCGGCACCAGCACGGCGATGACGAGGCCGAGGTTCAGCGTGAGGAATACGTGCAGGACACGCTCGTTTTGCGGCAGCACCCGCGTGCGGTTCTCGACGAAACCGTCGGCGGTCGTGACCAGCACCTCGGCGCCGAGAAGCACGGTGATCGCGAGCGCGGCGAGGCCGTGCCACTGGAACCACGCGAGGCCCGCGAAGAGCGCGGCGTAGATGGCCTCGCGGACCGAATGCAATTCGATCTCGCGTTGGGCCTTCGGGCGATAGGGCAGCCGCTCGATGATCTCGTGGTTCACGAGCGTGTCGAAGCCGCCCATCACCCCTTGCGCGGCGAGCATCATCGGCAGCAGCGATTCCAGGGTCATGCCGGAAGGTACAGGAGCGCGGCTACTTCCATTCTTCCTTGGGCAGCACGAGGTATTGCGCGACCCCGTTGCCGAACGACCAGTCCTCGCGCGTGCTCTCGACAATGGAGATGGCGACGTCCTCCGGGCGCACCGCCGCCTTCTCCGCGAGCAGCCGGGCCACGAGCGCGTAGAACGCCTGCTTCTGCTCCGTGGTGCGGCCTTTGCTCAGGACCACCTGGATGAAGACGATGCCGTCGGTGCGTTTCACGCCGAGGTAGGCATCGTCGTAGACGAAGCGGGCGGGCTCGTGCTCGGTGATCACCTGGAAGCGGTCGCGCGCCGGCACGTTCATCACGGCGACGAGCGCCTCCTGCACCGCGGCGCCGATGGCGGCGACCTCGCGCTCGCCGCGGCCCTTGATCAGGTCGATCCGGACGAGGGGCATCGCTACAACCCGATCACCGGCGTCTGCCTTTGCGAGGAGACGAAGATCACGGCGTCGGTAACGGCCACCACGTCGTGTTGCTCCCCCGGCGTCGTGAAGAGGTAATCGCCTTCATGCATCTCTGCCGTCCCGATCGTCACGCTCCCGGACAGCACGACCACCTCCTCAGTGCCGTGGTGGGCATGCTCGGGGAAGCGCGAGCCCTTCCGCAACCGCACCACCGAGGATCGCCCGCCGCTCTCGTTGTTGCGGAAGAGGCTTCGCTCGATGCCCGGATAGTCCGTGGCCTTCCATTCGCGCTCGGTGGACTTGTTCAGCAACATGACGCGCCTCCCTGGAAACTTGCCTGCATCATAATCCCGCGCCGTGCCGCGACGCGTCGAGCTTCGCGGCAGTGTCCGCGAACCACTGCCGGGTCGACTCGACGGAAAAAACCGCCGCCAGGCCTTCCGCCTCGCGGCGCGCTGCGGCCGCGGCAGTGGCACTTCCCAAACGCAATTCGGCGTGCGCCAGCTCGAGGCCGATGAAGGCTCGATCCACGTCGTGCGTGCCGCCTTGCCCGAGGGTCGCGAGCGCGGCGAGCGCATGAACGCGCGCCTCAACGGGCTTGCCGATCCTGTTCATCGTCATGGCGACGAGATAGTCCGCACGCGCCTTCTGGATCGGCGTCCCGGCCTTTTGCCAGAAATGCCGGCTGGCGAGGGCGCCGACCTCCATTGCGCGACGAATTGCGGGCGAGCGCAGCGACTCGTGCGGCGTCTCCAGCCATGCCGACACCACGTTGTTGGCCATGCCCGCCACGAGCGCATCCGCGCCGCTCGCGCCGCTCCATTCCAGCGCCGCGTGGCACAGCCCCATGAACTCCTCGGCCGCGTCGTCTTTCGCGAACGTGGGCATTCCATACATCACCCTCGCCATCTGCGCGACGAGGACGGCCTTCGGCTCGTCCACCCCCGCCGCGCGCCCCAGGCTTGCGATCGCAAGCCGCGCGGCGCGTTCATCGCCGGCGAGTGCGGCTGCGGCCGCGAGGTTGCGCAGCGCCGCCGCGGGCAACTCGTCGAGGGCAGGCTGCATCCGACGGTAGATCGCCTGCACTTCCTGCCACGACCCCAGATTTTCCCCGATGACATGGTTCACGAGCCATGTGTAGCGCGCCGTCTCCGCGGGCGGCACCGCGCCAGGCGCGATCGCCCGCAACTCCTCCGCGGCCCCGGGAAGATCGCTGTCGTGGTTGCGCTGCAGGCGCGCGAGGATTTCGTCGATGGCTACGGGCATCGCGGCATAATAGCGAATCGATTCGAAACGGCAACGTCCATGACCCATCGCCGCATCGGTGACGCCTCGCGCATCGTCACAGCCCCGCGGGGAACGAAGCTCACCTGCAGGAGCTGGCTCACGGAAGCGCCCTTCCGCATGATCCAGAACAACCTCGATCCCGAGGTCGCGGAGAACCCCGCGGAGCTCGTGGTGTACGGCGGCATCGGCAAGGCGGCGCGCAACTGGGAATGCTTCGACGCGATCCTCGAGACGCTGAAGCGCCTTGGCGACGACGAGTCGCTGCTGGTCCAGTCCGGCAAGCCCGTGGCCGTCTTCAAGACGCACCCCGACGCGCCGCGCGTGCTCATCGCCAACTCGAACCTGGTGGCGAAGTGGGCGACCTGGGACCATTTCAACGAGCTCGATCGCAAGGGCCTCATGATGTACGGCCAGATGACCGCGGGCTCGTGGATCTACATCGGCTCGCAGGGCATCGTGCAGGGCACCTACGAGACCTTCGCCGAAGCCATGCGCCAGCACTACGGCGGGGCCGCGGCGGGACGCTGGATATTGACCGCGGGCCTG
The DNA here is from genome assembly GCA_040006115.1 of Usitatibacter sp. GTDB lineage: Bacteria > Pseudomonadota > Gammaproteobacteria > Burkholderiales > Usitatibacteraceae > Usitatibacter. The sequence continues at coordinate 3,466 of JBDTXQ010000024.1, read as the reverse complement.
GGCGGCATGGGCGGCGCGCAGCCCCTCGCCGCGACCATGGCAGGCGCGTCGATGCTCGCCATCGAGTGCCGCCAATCGCGCATCGATATGCGGCTGCGCACCCGCTACCTCGACCGCCAGGCCGCGAGCCTCGACGAAGCGCTCGCGATGATGCGCGACGCGAAGGCGCCCGTTTCCGTGGGACTTCTCGGCAACGCCGCGGACATCCTCCCCGAGATCGTGAAGCGCGGCGTGCGTCCCGACCTCGTGACCGACCAGACCTCCGCCCACGACGTGGTGCACGGATATCTCCCCGCCGGCTGGAGCGTCGAGCGCTGGGAGGCGGCGCAGAAATCCGATCCGAAGGCCGTGGAGGCCGCCGCGCGCGCTTCGATCGCGCGCCACGTGCAGGCGATGCTGGAGCTGCACGGGCGCGGCATCCCCACGGTCGACTACGGCAACAACATTCGCCAGGTCGCGAAGGACGAGGGCGTGGCCGACGCGTTCGCGTTCCCCGGCTTCGTGCCCGCGTACATCCGGCCGCTCTTCTGCGAGGGCAAGGGCCCGTTCCGCTGGGTCGCGCTCTCCGGCGACCCCGAGGACATCTACAGGACCGACGCGAAGGTGAAGGCGCTCTTCCCGCGCAATACGCACCTGCACCGCTGGCTCGAGATGGCGCGCGAGCGCATCGGCTTCCAGGGCCTGCCCGCGCGCATCTGCTGGCTCGGCCTCGGCGAGCGCCACGTCGCGGGGCTCGCGTTCAACGAGATGGTGGCGAGCGGCGAGCTGAAGGCGCCGATCGTGGTCGGCCGCGACCACCTCGACACCGGCTCGGTCGCGAGCCCGAACCGCGAGACCGAGTCGATGATGGACGGGAGCGACGCGGTCTCCGACTGGCCGCTCCTGAACGCCCTCCTCTCCACGGCGGGCGGCGCCACGTGGGTCTCGATCCACCACGGCGGCGGCGTGGGCATGGGTTACTCGCAGCACGCCGGAGTCGTAATAGTCTGCGACGGCACGCCCGCGGCCGCCAAGCGCATCGCGCGCGTGCTCTGGAACGATCCCGCGCTCGGCGTCGTGCGCCATGCCGACGCGGGCTACCCGCAGGCGATCGAAGAGGCACGGCGCCGGAAGCTCGATGTTCCTCTCTGAAGGCTCGGTCGGTCCCTACCGTTACCGGCGCGGGGAGAGCGCGCTGATCGTCTCGATGCCGCATGTCGGAACGTTCGTGCCGCACTCGGTGGGACGCAACCTGAGCGACTGCGCGGTGCGCCGCTCCGACACCGACTGGCACCTGCCGCAGCTCTACGACTTCGTGGTGGACCTTGGCGCAACGGTGATCGCCGCGAGCCATTCGCGCTACGTGATCGACGTGAATCGCCCTCCCGATGGCGCCAACCTCTACCCCGGCCGCGACACGCCGAAGCTCTGTCCCACGGACACCTTCGATCGGCAGCCGCTCTACCGCGGCGGCGAGCCCGGCGCGGACGAGATCGCGGCGCGCGTCGAGCGCCTCTGGCGTCCCTATCACGCGCGCCTCGAGCGCGAGATCGAGCGCGTGCGCGACGAGCATGGCGTCGCGATCGTTTGGGACGCGCATTCCATCGTGTCGGTGGCGCCGCGGCTCTTCGAGGGCCACCTCGCCGACTTCAACCTCGGCACCGCGGACGATGCCGCGTGCGATCCGCGGCTCGCGCAGTCGCTCCTTGTCGCCTTGCGCCGACACTCGCGCTTCGCCGCGCTGCTGAATGGCCGTTTCAAGGGAGGACATATCACCCGCCGCTATGGACAACCCGCGCGCGGCGTGCATGCAGTGCAGCTCGAGATGGCGCAGTGCCTTTACATGGACGAGACTTCGCCCTTTGCCTTCCGCGAGGCGGGCGCGCGCGAAATCCGGCCGATCCTGCGCGAGCAGCTGGAAACGGCCCTCGACTGGGCCGCCCGGGTGGGGCGTCAACCGGCCCGCGCCTCGGGCGTTTAGCTTCGGAAGACCCTGAACCCTGGGCCCCGGCCCGAGTCAAACTTCCAGCTTTTATCCAACCCCAAGAGGTGCTCGATTGAAGAAGACCCTGCTAGTCGCCGCAATGGCCGCCGCTTTCACGTCGTTCGGAGCTTCCGCCGAATCGTTCACGGATTCCGCGCAGGTGATTTCCGTGCGCGCCAACATGGACCGCATTCCGGTCAACCGCGAGGAGTGCTGGAGCGAGCAGCAGCGCGGTTATGAAGAGCGGCGCGTCACGCGCCAGGACAACGGCGCGCCGATCGGCGCGGGCGCTATCATCGGCGCCATCGCCGGCGGCGTGCTCGGCCACCAGGTGGGGGGCGGTCGCGGGCGCGACGTCGCCACCGCGGGGGGCGCCATTGTGGGCGGCCTCATCGGCAACCAGGTCGAACGCGACAACAGCGGCGGACCGTCCAGCAGCCTCGAGGTCGACCGCCGCCCGGTGACGCGCGAAGTGGAACGCTGCCGCACCGTCCAGGAAGTGCGCGAGGTGCCCGTGGGCTACGATGTGCGCTATCGCTACGGCGGGCGCGAGTTCATGACGCGCATGCCCTTCGATCCGGGCCCTCGCGTTCGCGTCGCCGTGGATGTCAGCCCCATCGAGGAGCCCGCGCCGGCGGCGCCCACGTACCGCCGCTAGCCGCTTCACCGCTGGAAAGACGGCGCCGCATTTTCGCGGCGCCGTTTTCTTTGCCGTAGCCCATCCTCTACAGCGGGTTGACCCGAGTCCTACAACGCAATCCGCGTTTCTTCCCGCACGCAGAGGGGCCGCTCTTCTCGCGGCCCATTTTCTTATCGCCAGCGGCCCTCGAACGCGACCGCGCGGGGACGCAGGCCCGCGATCTGCCAGGCGAGATGCGAGGGATGCTCGACGTCCCAAATCGCGAAGTCCGCTCGCTTGCCGACCTCGAGCGTGCCACGGTCCTCGAGGCCGAGCGCGGCCGCGCCATGGCAGGTCGCGGCCGCCAGCGCTTCCTCGGGCGTGAAACCGAACAGGGTGCAGGCCATGTTCATCATCGTGAGGATCGATGTGCACGGCGAAGTGCCGGGATTGCAGTCGGTGGCGATCGCCATCGGCACGCCATGCCGGCGCAGCGCCTCGATGGGCGGGAGCTTCGTTTCCCTCAGGAAATAGAACGCGCCGGGAAGGAGCACCGCGACCGTCCCGGCCTTTGCGAGGGCCGCGATGCCCGCCTCGCTCGCGTGCTCCAGATGGTCGGCCGACAGCGCATGGAATTGCGCGGCGAGCGCGGCGCCGCCCGAGTCGCTGAGCTGGTCGGCATGCAGCTTCACGGCGATCCCGTGACGCGCGGCCGCCGCGAACACCCGGGCGGTCTGCGCCGCGTCGAAGCCGATCGTCTCGCAGAACGCATCGACCGCATCGGCGAGCCCCGCCTCCGCGACGGCGGGAATGATCGCGTCGCACACGTGATCGACGTAGTCGGCGCGGCGCGCGAACTCCGGCGGCAGCGCATGCGCGGCGAG
>JBDTXQ010000023.1:0-14392 GCA_040006115.1 Usitatibacter sp. | reverse complement strand
CCACATTGCAGATCGCCTCATCGAAGTGTTGGGGTGAAGCTCGACCCGGCGCGCTCGTTCCTGGATAGGTCAGGGATCTCGCTTCTACCCATTGCGCTCGAATTCCTGGGGTGTGTCGCCACATCGGCCGGAAGTGGGACGCGCCTCTCGAGCTTCACCCCAACACTTCGATGAGGCGATCACGTTTCTTGGAGCCATCCTCAATCAGCGCGCGAGCTCGATGCACCGCCATTCGCCCGCTCCATGGCATTGGGCGCGGAGAGCCGTCCATCGAACTCTTGGGATGAAGGTCGAGGCGGGGTTGCCCCGCTGTTTGAAGAATCGACGCCGCTAGACGAATTCGAGCGCCATGGGTAGAAGCGAGATCCCTCCCCTTTGCGAGGACCTCGATGCCCCGACTCGGCCTTCATCCCGAGTTCGATGGATGGCGCTAAGCGTGTTGCTTGATGAACTCGCGGATGCGGGGATAGATCATCTCCCGGTACTTGCGCCCGCTGAAGATCCCGTAGTGGCCGACACCCTTGGCCTCGAAATGCTGCTTGTTCTTCGCAGGGATGCCCTTGGTGAGCCCCTGCGCGGCCTCGGTCTGGCCGTTGCCGGAGATGTCGTCCAGCTCGCCCTCGATGGTGAAGAGCGCCGTGCCCTTGATCGCCTCGGGGCGCACCCGCTCGCCCGCGACGACCAGCTTGCCCTTCGGCAGCAGGTGTTCCTGGAACACGCGCTCGATGGTCTCGATGTAGTACTCCGCGGGCAGGTCCATCACCGCGTTGTACTCGTCGTAGAAGCGGCGGTGCGATTCGGCGCTCTCGCCATCGCCTTCGACCAGGTGGTGGTAGTACTGCACGTGCGAGTCCATGTGCCGATCGGGATTCATCGCGACGAACCCGGCGAACTGCAGGAACCCGGGGTACACGCGGCGCATGAAGCCCGGGTAGCGCATCGGCACGCGCTGGATCACCTTCGCCTCGAACCACGAGAGCGGGCGCTGGGTGGCGAACGTGTTGACCTGGGTGGGGCTGCGGCGCGTATCGATCGGGCCGCCCATCATGGTGAGCGTGCGCGGGATGTCCTCGCCGGCGGCGCTCATCAGCGACACTGCGGCCATCACCGGAACCGTCGGCTGGCACACCGAGATCGCGTGGGAGTCGCGGCCCATGAACGCGAGGAACTCGCGCACGTAGCCCACGTAGTCGTCGAAATGGAAGGGCCCCACCGTGATCGGGATCTCCTTCGCGTCGATCCAGTCGGTGACCCACACGTCGTGGTCGGCGAGGAGCGCCTTCACCGTGTCGCGGCAGAGCGTGGAGAAATGCCCCGAGAGCGGCGCGAACACGATCACGCGCGGCTGCGCGGGGGCGCCCACCTTCTTGAAATGAAGGAGCCGGCAGAAGGGCTTCTCCACGTCGTAGATTTCCTTCACCGAATATTCGCGGCCGCCGGATGCGATCGAATCGATGCCGAAGGGCGGGCGCTCGTAGCGCTGCGTGAGGCGCGTCATGAGGTCGAACGCGGCCGCCACGTTGCGGCTGCCCGGAAGGCAGGAAAGCGGGCTGTCGGGGTGGCCGTAGATCTCGTTGGCCGCCTGCGCGAACATGCGCCAGGGTTCTAGCGCTGCGCGTTGCCAGTCGTAAATCTGGTAAAGCATCGCCTCCAAGACCGCGCCTCGCTCATCTCATGTTGCATCGCCGCATAGTGTAAAGGTTTTTTGCTAAGCTCTCCCCATATTCGAACGCCTTATGACCATGGACAAACACACAAGCAGCGGCGAGCTCCTGCCACTCTTCCCGCCGATCGAGCCGTTCTCGAGCGGCATGCTCGACCTCGATTCCCCGCACCGCATGTACTACGAGCAGTCGGGCAACCCGAACGGCGTGCCCGTGGTCTTCCTGCACGGCGGCCCCGGCGCGGGCTCCTCCGCGGTGCATCGCCAGTTCTTCGACCCGGGCTTCTATCGCATCGTGGTGCTCGACCAGCGCGGCGCCGGACGCTCGACGCCGCTCGGATGCCTGGAGAGGAACACCACGCAGGACCTCATCGCCGACCTGGAGCGCCTGCGCGCGCACCTCGCGATCGACAAGTGGATGGTGTTCGGCGGCTCGTGGGGATCGACGCTCGCGATCGCCTACGCCCAGCACCACCCGCAGCGCTGCCGCGCCCTCGTGATGCGCGGCATCTTCCTCTGCAGGAAGAGCGAGATCGACTGGTTCCTCTACGGGTTGCGCGCGATCTTCCCCGAGGCGTGGCGCACGTTCGCCGGGTACATTCCCGAGCGCGAGCGCGGCGACCTGCTGGACGCGTACCATCGGCGGCTCACCAACCCCGATCCCGCGGTGCACCTGCCCGCGGCGCGCTCGTGGAGCGTGTACGAGGGGTCGTGCTCGACGCTGCTCCCCAACCCCACGCTGGTCGCCGACTTCGCCACCGACCGCGTGGCGCTCGGCCTCGCGCGCATCGAGGCGCATTACTTCAAGCACGACATCTTCCTGCCCGAAAACTTCCTCCTCGAGCACGCCGACCGCCTGAAGCCGATTCCCGGCGTGATCGTGCAGGGCCGCTACGACATCGTCTGCCCGGTGATCTCGGCCGACGACCTGCATCGCGCCTGGCCACAGGCGAGCTACACGGTGGTCGCCGACGCGGGGCACTCCGCCTTCGAGCCCGGCATCCGCTCGCGCCTCGTCGCCGCCACCGAGGAGCTCAAGGCTCGCATCTAAAAAGTCGTGTCAGGTACGACTTTCGTCGGAATTCCGACTAGTTGTACCTGACACCACTTTCAGTTCGTCGCGGTGAGCTCCGTGATGTCGCGCATGAAGCCGCGCACGCGCTTCGCGAAATGGGAGCGCTGTTGGGGCGAGAGGGTGGCGGAGAGCGCCGCCACCATCTGGACCATCTTCTCCTCGCGGCTCGCGAGTTTTTTCCGGTACTCCGCGGCGCGCCACGTGTCGGTGTCCACCAGCAGGCGCCGAAGCGCCGCGATGGCGTCGTCGCGCGCGGGCCTCGCGCGCGCGATGGCGACGGCCTGCGCCTGGAGATAGCGCCGGTCCGCGAGGCGCTCCTCGAAGGTGTCCTCCATGGCGGCGAGGTGCTTGGCCACCAGCCCGGCCTGCGCTTCGCCGAGCGGGCCGGTGAATTCCTCGAAGTGCTCGAGCGAGCGCTTTACGCGCCGCTCGAAGCGTTCGCCCGGCGTGCCGCGCGCCGCCTCCTTCACCCTCTTGCGGTTGTCCTCGGCGAAGGCGCGTTCCATCTGCGTGACCTGCCCGGCGTCGAGCTGCAAGAGGAGATCCGCGGCGTCGGGGAGCACGCGCTCGACGAGCCGATGGTAGCGCTCGCGCAGGCTCTGGAAGGCGGCGCGCGCCTCGTCGGCCGTGATGCCGTCCTCGGAGTCGCGCAGCACCGTCTCGAGGAAGCCGTGGAATTCGGGGAGCTCGTCGGCGCGGTGCCATGCGAAGGCGCGCGAAAGCCGGTCACGCACGAAATCGCGTTGCGCGCCGGACAGCTCCACATAGTCCGAGATCAGCCACGTGAGGACCGGCGTCGCGTTCGAATACGCGAGGCCCGCGTTCATGTATGCGAGACGCGTGAAGGAGCAGGACACCGCGACGAGGGCCGCGGCCCCGAGCGCGGCGAGGCGCGCCGCGCGGGCCATCACCACGGGATCGGCTTGCGGTCGCGGAAGAACTGTCCGGTGGGGCCGCTCGAGGGCAGCAGGCTCAGCCATACGGCGGTGTCGGCGCCCTCCTCGACGGTGCGCGGCGCCTCGTCTCCGCCCATGTCGGTCTTCACCCAGCCCGGGCTCATGGAATTCACCAGGATGCCGCTGCCGGCAACCTCGGCGGCGAGCGTGCGCGTGAGCGCGTTCAGCGCGGCCTTGGAGACGCGGTAGGCTGGAGAGCCCTCGCCCATCTGGTGCAGCTGGCCCAGGCCGCTCGAGATGTTGACGATGCGCCCGTAGCGCAGCTTCTTCATGAGCGGCACCACCTCGCGGCACATGCGCACCGCGCCGAAGAGGTTGGTCTCGAAAGTTTCGCGCCAGACGGCGGTGGAGGAGTCGACCACCTTGGCGTCGGTCGCCTCGGGATAGACGCCCGCGTTGTTCACGAGGACGCTGGGCGAGCCATGCTGCTTCTCCACGTGCTCGACGAAGCGCCGCACGCTCTTGGTGTCGTTCACGTCGAGGGGGAACGCGGCCACGTTGGCGCTCGTCTTGCGCAGCGACTCGAGGGCCGCCTCGCACTTCACTGCGTCGCGCGCGCCCACGATTACGAAGAGGTCGGACTTGGCGAGCTGGCGCGCGATCTCGTGGCCGATACCGCGGTTGCCACCGGTCACGATGGCGATCTTGTGGCTTGGCATGGAAGAAATGCTGGAGGTGACGGACGGTATGATAACGGTTATGCCGAAGCTGCTGCGCGCCGTGCGCCTCGACGATTCCGACGACCACGTCTTCCGCGCCTGCGGCGCCGCGAAGGACGGCGAGCCGGTCGTGACCGGCGGCTTCGCGGTGTGCGATTTCGACACGGTGCCGCGCTGCGACCCGCCCTGCCACTGCCACGCGTCATTCCTCGCCATCGGCTCGCGCGCGCGCTGCTCGATCGCCGAAGTGGTCGAGGCGAGCGAGGCCGACCTCGAGTCCGAAGCCGAGCGGCTCGCCTGGCACCTGCTGAAGGCGTGGGGCGCGCCCTCGTGGGAGGCCGCGCACGCGGTCGCACTCGAGGAGATGCGTCACACGGCGGAAGTGTGCGAGAGCCTCGCGCCCGAAGTGTGGATCACGGTGAAGCGCGCGCGCAGCGCCGACGGGGGCTCGCTCGAGGAACAATACGCGGTGTACGATCGCCTGATGATCGGCGCCCACCCCCTTTGATGAGCAATCCCGTCCACGACAGCCAGCGCGAGCTCGAGCGCCATGCGCTGCGCAACGTGCGCGGCTTGGTGGACAAGATGGAGAGCATCGAGGTGAGCGAGCGGCGCACGCAACGCCGGCTCTTCATTTGGATGCTCGTGGGGGTGCTCGCCGTCGCCGCCGTGGTGGGCTACACGGTCTGGCGCGCCGGCCAGAAGTACGCGACGAAACCGGTGGTGATCGACCCGGCGAAACTCCCGCCGCTGCGACCCGGGCCGAAGTGATGCTGAGGATCTGGGGCCGGCTCTCGTCGGTGAACGTGCAGAAGGTCGTGTGGTGCGCCGACGAGCTCGGCCTCGCCTACGAGCGCATCGAAGCGGGCGGCGCCTTCGGGCTCACCCGCACGCCGGAATACCTGGCGATGAATCCCAACTCCCTGGTGCCCGTGGTGGACGACGACGGCTTCGTGCTCTACGAGTCCAATGCTATCGTGCGTTACCTCGCGGCGCGCCATTCGCGCGGCACGCTTTGGCCCGAGGACCTCGCGAAACGCGCCGACGCGGACCGCTGGATGGACTGGCAGACCAACACCTACCAGCCCGCCATGCGCGACCTCTTCTGGCAGCTGGTGCGCACGCCGGTGGAAAAGCGCGATGCCGCGGTGATCGAGACGGGACGCAGGGAGTGCGAGCGCCTCAGCGCCATCCTCGACGCGCACCTCGAGGGGAGGAGCTTCCTCACGCCCCACGGTTTAACCGCGGCCGACATCGTGCTCGGTTGCGCGGCCCACCGGTGGCTGCACCTTCCGATGGAGCGCGAGTCGCGCCCCAACCTCGAGCGCTGGTACGCCGGGCTCAAGTCGCGGCCGGGGTCGCGCCAGGTGACTTCGCAGGTGCTGCTGACCTAGCGTGCGCGCGCGGCCGGGCGAGCGCCGCCACTCCTGCAAGCGACGCGAGCGGCGCGAGGAACATGGCGAGCGGTACGCTGGCGAGCGCCAGCGCCATCACGAAGGCCCCGGCGAGCCCGAATGCCCACCCCAGGCATTGCCATGCCTCCATGCGCCTCCCGTAGGCACTCAGCTGCGGGTCGAGGAAATGGCTCGCCACCGCGAAGAGCGAGACCAGAGCGGCGAGCGTCGCGAGGGACTCGCCCTCGAAGCGCGCGAACGCGCCCTGCGCCGCCGCGATGCCGATCACGGTGCCCCACAGCGCCGCTGCCAACGCGATGACGCGGCCGGTTTCTTCACGAGGTTGCTGGTGTCCCATGGTTGCCTCCTTCAGACGAACGGTGCGGGTGCGAAATAGGCCGACGCTTCTCCGCGCCGGGGGGCGGGTGCGAACTGCACGCGGTCGGCGAGGAAGTCGACCGCGTCGTCGACCACCGAGGGGTCGCGCAGGATCGCGCGGTGGCCGAGGCCGCGCGTGCCCAGGAATTTCGCGGCGCGCCAGGCGCGCGCGAGCGCGAGCCCGCTCGCCACGGCCACCTCGCGATCGTTGGCGTCGTGGATGATGAGCGCCTGCGCCGTCACTTTAGCGACCGACTGCGGCAGCTCGAACTCCTCCCAGCGATGGCCGAAGCGCCGCTCGAAGCGTTGCTGCATCGCCTGGCGCACCGATTCCGGGATGCCGAGGCGGCGCGCGAAATAACCCGAGTAGCGCTCCAGGGACGTGGGCGGCGCGACCAGCACCACTCGCATCGCGCGCCGAGTCTGGTTGAGCCATGCGGTCGCGGCGGCGGCGCCGAGGGAGTGGGCGATCATTCCCACCACGGGTGCCCCGTTCGCCTCGACGTCGCGCACTACCCCGTCGATGGCCTTCATGAAATGCACGAGGCTCGCCTCGGCACCCTCGCTGTGGCCGTGTCCGACGTGGTCGAAGAGCACGACCTGATAGCCGCTCTCGACGAGCTTCGGCACGAACGCGCGCAGCTGCGCCCCGCGCCCGCCCCAGCCGTGCGCGAGGACGATCGCGGGCCGATTGTCTTCCCCGAAGCGCCACGCCGCGATGCGTCCCTCGGGACTCGGGACTACGAAGCCGCGCGCCGTAGCGAGAAGCTCGCGCTCGGGGAGCGTATGCGCGAAGCGCGGCGGCGTGGTGAAAAGGCGCACCGCGCGATCGACGGCGCGTTGTGGCGCGAGGATCGCGGCGATGGCGAGGTTCACGCGCTGCCAGGCGAGGTCGATGTTATTACGAACGTTCGTGCTATTTATCGCGGCGATCGAAGACATGACTTCCAACTCCTTCGGGAAACTAGCGGTTCTGCTCGAGCAGGCGGCCGAAGGCGGTGCGCGCGCGCTTCAGCGCCGCCTCCGGGCCGAGAAGCGACTTGCTGCGGTAGAAGACGAGGATGATGGCAAGGAGCTCGAAGGCGACCTGGCGTGGGTCGGTGTCCTTGGCAAGCTCGCCCGTCTCCACCGCGAGTTGCACCGCCTTGGAGAGCTCGCGATCGAGGAGGCGCTGGCGTTCCATCACAGCGTCGCGCATCGCGCCGGGCTGGTGGTCGTACTCGTGGCCCGCCGAGTCGATCGGGCAACCGCCGGAGAGGTTGGCGCGCTGCGGCCAGGTGATCCAGTTCTCGAAGATCGCATGCAGCCGCTTCACGCCACGCGGGACCTTCAACGCGGGCAGGAACACGGCCTCGGCGAACTGGCGCGCGCACTCGTCGAGCGCGGCGATCTGCAAGTCGAGCTTGGACCCGAAATGGGCGAAGAGGCCGCTCTTCGACATGCCAGTCTTCTCGGCGAGAGTGCCGATGGTGAGCGACTCGAACCCCGCGGTGCTCGCCTGCTCCACCGCCGCGGCGAGAATCTGCGCGCGCGTCTCCTCACCTTTGGTCGGTCTCGCGAGAGTCGTGGCAGCGTTCATCAGCACATAATAGTACGACCGTTCGTTCTTGTCAACTCCCCCCGAGGATTCCAATGTCGTCAGGTACGACTTAAAAAGTCGTACCTGACACGACTTTTTAGAAGCCGGTGCGTGGCACGGGCGCGGGGATGAGGATGCGGTGGAAGGTGACGAGCATGCCGGCGGTGGCGCCCCAGATGAAACGCTCGCCGTAGGGCATCGCCCAGTACTTGCGCTGCCGGCCGCGGAAGAAGGCGCTCTCGTGGCGATGGTTGCCCGCGTCGAGCAGGAAGGCGAGCGGCACCTCGAAGACGTCGGCGACTTCGTGGGGGTCGGGCCGGAAGTTGAGAGGCGGCTCGGCCCAGCCGACGATGGGCGTCACGCAATAGCCGGTGACAGTGCGGTACTCGGGAAGGCGGCCGAGGATCTCGATGCGCTCCGGTGGAATGCCCACTTCCTCTTCGGCTTCGCGCAAGGCCGTGCGCTCCGGATTGCCATCGCCCTCGTCGGTACGCCCGCCGGGAAAGCTTATCTGACCGCCATGGTCGGAGAGGTGCGCTGTGCGCTGCGTGAAGACGACGGTAGGATCGCCGGGATGGTTCACGACGAGGAGCAGCACCGCCGCGGGCTTCAACGGCAGCTTCGCTGCCTCGTGCTGCTTCTCGAGGTCGTCGGCGGTGAGGAGGTCTTCCAGCGGCGGGCTCGCGGCGAGCCGCGACACGATGTCGGCGCGGCTCGGCAGCGTAAAGGTGCTCTGGACTGCGATCGATCCCATCGGCATCAGTATAAGTAAGTATATGATTGCGCGGCGATGATTCTCTACGATTACTTCCGCTCCTCGGCCGCGTATCGCGTGCGCATCGCGCTGAACCTGAAGGGCCTGGAGCCGGAGCGGCGCTTCGTGCACCTGCGCAAGTCGGAGCAACGCGCTGCCGAGTTCCTCAAGTTGAACCCGCAGGGCCTCGTCCCGGCGCTCGCGATCGGCGACACGGTCCTCACGCAATCCCTCGCAATCATCGAGTACCTCGACGAGAAGCATCCGGCGCCGCGGCTGCTGCCGAGCGACGTCGAGGAACGCGCCTGGGTCCGTGCCATCGCCCTTTCCATCGCGTGCGACATCCATCCGCTGAACAACCTGCGCGTACTGAGGTACCTGGGCGGTGTGCTGAAGATCGAGGAGCCGGTGCGCAACGAGTGGTACCGGCATTGGGTGCGCGTGGGCTTCGACGCGCTCGAAGGCCAGCTCGAGGCGCGATCAAGCGGTCCCTACGCGCTCGGCGACGAGCCCACGCTCGCCGACATCTGCATCGTTCCGCAGGTCGCCAACGCGCATCGCCTCGACATGCCGATGGACCCCTACCCCCGCCTTCGGGCGATCAACGACGCGTGCCTCAAGCACCCGGCCTTCGACCGCGCCCGCCCGGAAGTCCAGCCCGACACCGAATGAGAAAAGTCGTGTCAGGTACGACTTTTCGGAAAAGTCGTACCTGACACGACTTTTCTGGAACCTTTCGGCGGGCCCGCGGCAATAGGTAGTAACACCGACACCCATGGCCATGCCTCCCCAAGACGTCCAACCCGAGCTCGCGCTCCTCGCCCGCATGAAACAGGGCGACGAAGGGGCGTTCGTGCAGCTCTACCGGCGCCACCGCGACGCGGTGTTCCGGCTGGCGCTGCTCTACTCGGGATCGAGCGCCCATGCCGCGGACGTGACCCAGGAAGTGTTCGTCCATTTCATCACGCAGCCGGGCCAGTTCGACCCGCTGCGCGGCACGCTGGGCGCGTGGCTTTGCGGCGTCGCGCGAAATATGGCGCGCAAGGCCGCGGGCGGGCGCGAGGACGCGACCGACCCCGGCGACCTCTTAGACGACAGCGCGCTCGACGAGGATCGCATCGACCGCGATTCTCCGCTCGAGCGCATCCTGCGCGGCGAGACCGCGGAGCAGGTGCGACGCGCGGTCGCCGCCCTGGCCCCGCACTATCGCGACGTCCTCATCCTGTGCGAGCTCTCGGAGCTCTCCTATGCCGAGGCCGCCCAGGTCTGCGGCATCGACATCGGCACGGTGCGCTCGCGCCTCTCACGCGCGCGCGCCAAGCTCGCGCAACGCCTGGCTCCCTACCAGACCGCCGCCAAGGAGGCCGTTTCATGAATAGCCACGATTCCTCCCACGACCAGGGGCCCGCCCGCCACCCGGGTGCCTTAGAGCCCGGCCAGAGCACGCTCCTCGACCTGAAGCTCGACGAGCTCAAGGGAGAGCTTGGCACCGTCTCGGCGCCGGAGGCCATCGAGGCCGCGCTCCTCGCGCGCTTCCGCAAGACACGGCCCGCCGCCGCGCGCCCTCGCCTCTGGTGGGTGCCGCCCTTCGCGCTCGCCGCGACCATCGCGATGGTGACCTGGGTGGTCCGCGGCCCGGTGCCCGAGGGCGAAGCGCTTGTCGCGCTCGCACCCTCCGCGGCGGAAAGCGACGCCGGACCCTTTCTCGCGCTACGGCCCCTCGATCGCATCGCCCTCGAGCCGGGCACCACCGTGGTCGCCACCGAGTTTCCGCGCGCGCTGCTCGCCGACTGGGGACTGCCCGTATCTCCCGATCGGGCGGGCGAGCCGGTGCGCGCGGAAATGCTCTATTCCCGCGATGGCGAGCCGCTCGCCGTGCGCCTGCTCAATTGAACACCGAGATGAAAGGAACAACGACGATGAAGCGCATTCTCCTCGCAACCCTCGCCGCGGCCTTCGCCCTTCCCGCCGCCGCCAGCGACGCTCCCAAAGCCAGGCCCGTCCAGCACTACGAGCTCGAGATCGACACCGACGTCATCCTCGCCGACGCCACCCGCACGATGAAGGACGCCGAGCAGTGGCGCGTCTACGGAGAGCACGTGCGCGAGTGGGCGCAGGAATTCACCGACGAGATGCACGGCTCCATGGCGTTCATGTTCTCCGACCGAGTGGGCCGCGGCCGCATCGTGAAGGGCGCGCCCTACAGCGCGGATGCGGTGACCGAGATGAACCAGACGCTCGCCGACGGCAACGTGATTTCGCACAAGACGATGTCGCGCGTCTACCGCGACGGCGAGGGCCGCACGCGCCAGGAAAGCTTCCGCGGGGAAACGCTGCGCTCGGTGTACATCTCCGACCCGGTCGCGGGCGCGAGCTATACGCTCATGCCGGGAAGCAAGATTGCCGTGAGCATCCCGCGCATCGAGCCCTTCGCCCCGCGCGCGCACGACGGAAACGCCTCGGCGCGGGCACGCGGCGCCGAGAACGAGCGCCGGATCGTCGTGCGCACCGTGGACGGCAACGACCTGCCCGGCACGCGCGAGGAAGTGCGCGTGCAGGTGGTGCGCATCGGCGAAAAGGAGATGGCCGCGATCCCGATTCCGCCGACGCCGCCCACGGCACCGACGCCGCCCACGGGCGCGCTCGCGCCGCGCGCGGTGCTGCCGCCAATCCCGCTGATCCCGCTGATCCCCGGCGTGCATACGATGCGCTTCGAGAGCACGGCGAGCCTCGGCAAGGGCGTCACTTCGAAGCTCGGCGCGCGCGATTTCGACGGCGTGAAGGCCGACGGCACCTCGACCGTGTGGACCATTCCCGCAGGGCAGGTCGGCAACCGCAACCCGATCAACGTCACCAAGGAGAGCTGGTACTCGCCCGAGCTGCAGGTGACCGTCATGACGCGGCACAACGACCCGCGCACCGGGGAATCGGTGTACCGCCTCGCCTCGATCAAGCGCGCGGAGCCTTCGATCGATCTCTTCAAGGTCCCCGAGGGCTACACGGTGAAGGGACGCGGCAGGCGTGGACCGACGCCCGAGTCGAAGGCACCGAGCCCGCCCGGTTGAGCGACCCGCCTATAATCGTTCCTTTCCACGCGGAGCTTTGACATGGGCAGGGGCGACAAGCGCAGCTTCAAGGGCAAGGTGTTCAAGGGCAGCCACGGCAAGACTCGGCTTAAGAACCGCGAGGACGCCAAGAAGAAGGCCGCCGCCATCGCGGCCACCACCAAGAAGAAGTAATCGGCTAGAAGCCCGAGCCGGGTTCCTTCAGGAACTCGATCTCCTCGGGCGTCGAGACGCGGCCCAGCACGGCATTCCTGTGCGGGAAACGCCCGAAGCGCTGGATGATCGCGCGATGACGTTCGGCCCATTGCACGAGGCCGTGCGTCGCCTCGAACGCGTCGAGCGCGCGCATCAGGTCCACCGCGCGATCCTGGTCGGCCAGATGCTCGCTGTGCTCGAATGGCATGTAGAGGAACTGCCGCTCCACGGGCAATAGCCCCGCCTCGTCTCCCCGCGCGAGCGCCTCGCGCGCGCAGGCCAGAGCCTGCGCATCCTGCGCGAAGGCGCGCGCATCGCCGCGATAGAGGTTGCGCGAGAACTGGTCGAGCACGATCACGAGCGCGAGCATCGGATGCGGCTCCACGCGCCAGCCTTCCCGCTCTCCCAACGCGGCGCAAGCGTGCAGCGCCAGGAAGCGCCGCCGGATCTCTGCGTCGAACGCCTCGTCCTTGCGGAACCACTCGGGACGCGACTTGCCGCGGAGCTCGGGTGGCCCGAACCAGAAATCGAAAACGTCCCGGAAAGTCGTGTCAGGTACGACTTTCCCCGACGCCGTCCCGATCTTCTGATCGGGGGCTGGCATCGTCGAGGTCGTCACGGGCAATCGCGATGCGGAC
The DNA here is from genome assembly GCA_040006115.1 of Usitatibacter sp. GTDB lineage: Bacteria > Pseudomonadota > Gammaproteobacteria > Burkholderiales > Usitatibacteraceae > Usitatibacter. Next base: position 2,036 of record JBDTXQ010000023.1, on the reverse strand, counting down.
AGCGGTTGACCTCGACCGAGACGTGCATGAGGGACGGGATTCCCGCGAGCCGCTCGCGGTAGGCCGCGGGCGGAAGCGGCGCATGGGCCACGACGGTGAGCACCGCGGCGTGACTCTCCCGTCCCACGCGCCACACGTGGAGGTCGGCGATCTCCGCGTCGCCGTCGACTTCGATCGCCTCGCGGATGACGCGCACGAGCGGCTCCTCCATCTCGCGGTCGAGTAGCACGCGCGCCGAGTCGGCGAGGAGGCCCTTCGACCACCAGAGAATCACCCCCGCGCCGACCACGCCCATCATGGGATCGAGCCATGACCACCCGAGCCAAAGGCCGGCGGCGAGCGCGGCGATCGCGAGCACCGAGGTAAACGCGTCGGCCAGGACGTGCATGTACGCCGAGCGCAGGTTGAGGTCGTGATGGCCGTGGCGATGGACCTCGTGGGCGTCATGGTCATCGTGATGCCCGTGGTGGTGCTCGTGTCCGTGCGAGTCGCCACCGAGCACCCAAGCCGACGCGAGGTTCACGGCGAGGCCGATCGCCGCGACCACCAGCGCCGGGAGAAAGCTGATTGGCTCGGGCTCCACGAGGCGGCGCACCGACTCGAATATCATGGCGAGCGCCACGACGGAGAGCAGCAGCGCGCTCGAGAAGGCGCCCAGCACCTCGATCTTCCAGGTGCCGAACGCGAAACGCTCGTCCTTCGACCAGCGGCGCGCAAGGAGGTAGGCGAACCCCGCGATCGAGAGCGCCACCACGTGCGTCGCCATGTGCCAGCCGTCGGCGAGGAGCGCCATCGAGCCGGTGATGTAGCCTGCGACGATCTCGGCGACCATCGTGACGGCGGTGATCGCGACCACGATCCAGGTGCGTCGCTCGGCGGCGCGGTTGCCGGTGTCGTAGGCGTGGTTGTGCTGCCAGCCGGCGAGGTTGTGAACGGCCATGCGTCATTCTAGCGCGCCGCCTTCGCGGCGAGGCTCCTCGGCGCCTTGCGCGCCCACGCCTGCTCGAGGAGGCGCGCCACCACCCGGGGCTTCGCCTTCGCGAGCGCCACGCGCAGACCAACCACGCGGGCGCCCCAGCGCAGCTTCTCGAGGAATTCCGGGTCGAGTTCGAGCGCGATCTCGCGCTGCGCGTCCGCGACGAAGACATGCAGATGCTCTCCGTCGGGCTGCATGGTCGCGAAGATCCTGCCGCGCACGCGGAACGACGAGTAGTGGAAGTGCGGCTCCTCGGTCGCCTCCGCGAGCCCGAGCGCGAGGCGTCGGACCTCGGATACCTTCATCTCCTGCCGCCGCCCCTCACGACGTCGGCACTCGTGAGGAATGGTGATCGGCGATGAGCCACCGGCCGTCGCGGTTCCTGTAGACGAACGTGAAGCGCGCGGGACGGCTCACGGCCCTGCCGTCCTGCACGTCGGTGAACGTATAGGCGCCCGTGTTGAGGGCCACGTCGCCGAAGACCCGCACATGCTGGTCGATCACGCTCACCCTCGCTTCGGGTCGCCTGCCGGCGTTCTTGAAGTACTCCGCGATAGCGGCGGGATCGGTCCGAATGGTGCCCGAGGACGTGCCCCAGAGGATTGCCTCGCGGTCGTAGAGCGCCGTGATCCGGGAGGGATCGCGGCTGTTGTACGCCGCCACCCATGCGGCCGTCGCATCCGCGACTTCGCGCTGGCGCGCTCCCTCGTTGCGGCTCTCGCCCGGCATCGCGCATGCCGCGAGCACAGCCGTCATCAGTAACATCGTCGCGATGCGCATGCATTCCCCCACGGGTTCCAGGCCGGATCGGCCCGATGCACTCTACTCCCGTGGCGCGAGCTGCCGCGGATCGTAGAAGAATTTCTCCTCGGCGATCGCCTCGCCGTCCCAGCGCTGCCACGCGAGCTCCTCGATGCGGGTGCGCGCCCCGTCGCGAGCCTCGAACTCGAACACCCAGCGGATCACGACGTGGTCGCCGTTCACGAAGACCGGTCGCACGCACCGCGAGGCGACCGAGCGCATGCGCGCGAGGACCTTGCGCTCGTGCGCGGCGAGCGCA
>JBDTXQ010000022.1:0-14448 GCA_040006115.1 Usitatibacter sp. | reverse complement strand
TGATGTTCGCCAATTACCTGAAGGAGATCTACCTCGACAGCGACACCAAGGTCGCCTGCATCAGCGGCGCGCCCTCCGAGGTGCCCGAGGACTGGTTCCTCACCAACGAGATGAAGGCCCAGGCGCGCGCCGACGTGAACGGCCTCGCCCGAGCGCGCCGCATGATGTCGCACGCGATCTTCACGCCCGGATATCCGGGATGGATGGAGCAGGTCGAGCAGGCCATCACGCAGCTGAAGCCCGACTCGATGAAGGGCTACACGATCGGCGACAACACGCACAAGGAGCTGTCGAAGCACCCGTGGCGCCTGGACGACGAGAAGCTCGTCTATCCCGCGTACGAACGCTTCGTGAAGGCGGGCCTGAAGAACGTCTGCATCCACAAGGGACTCTTCCCGCCGTCCGTGGAAAAGCAGTATCCGCACCTGCTCGAATACTCCGACGTGCGCGACGTCGCCAAGGCGGCGAAGGACTGGCCGCAGCTGAACTTCATCATCTACCACGGCGGCTATCGCTTCGCCGGCGGCGGCAAGGCCGAGGACGCGTGGGCGCAGTTCGAGCAGACTGGGCGCATCGAGTGGATCACCGACCTCGCCGAGATTCCCGCGAAGCACGGCGTCACCAACGTGTACGCCGACGTGGGCCAGCTCTTCGCCCAGTCCACGATCGCCGATCCCCGCGTCTCCGCGGTGATGATGGGACAGCTCATTCGCGGCCTCGGCGCGGACCACGTTTGCTGGGGCACCGACGCCATCTGGACGGGCTCGCCGCAATGGCAGATCGAGGCCCTGCGCCGCCTCGAGATTCCCGAGGAGCTGAGGAGGAAGCACGGATTGGCCGCGCTCGGCGCGGCCGACGGCCCGGTGAAGACCGCGATCTTCGGCACCAACAACGCGCGCCTCTACAGCTACAAGGCCGAGGAGCGCGCCGCACTTGTCGACGACAGGATCGCCGCGTACAGGGTCGCGTACGACAAGGATGGCGCCGGGCGCACCAATCTCGCCTACGGGTACGCGCTGAAGTGAGCGTCACCAGCGCAACGCTCGCCGTTCGCCCGATCGAAGTTCGCGACGCACAGCGCTGGCGCGAGCTCTGGGACGGCTACTGCGCGTTCTACGAGCGCGCGCCCGACGAGCCGGTCGCGCGCCACACTTGGGAGCGGATCGTGGACCCGGCCGCGCTGGTGTATGCGATCGTCGCGGAGCGCGAAGGCGACGGCGTGGTCGGCATCGCCAATTACCTGGTCCACGAGAACACCGCGACACTGCAACCGGTCTGCTACCTCCAGGATCTCTTTGTTGATCCCGCGCGGCGCTCCGCGGGCGCGGGAAAGGCCCTCATCGACTGGCTGGTCGTCGAGATGAAGGCGCGGCGCTGGTCGCGGCTCTACTGGAACACGCGCGAGAGCAACTCCCGCGCCCGCGCCCTTTACGACAAGTACGTTCCGGAGAGCGGCTTCGTGCGCTACGTGATCGCCAACCGCGCTACTTAGGCCGCGGCCGCTCGAGCTTCGCGTCGTTCTTCGAAAGCGTGCCGGCGCGCAGCTCGCGCACCGCGTTGGCCACCGCGCGCGCGACGTTGCGCACCTCCTCCTTCACGTCCTTGTCGCGATCGAGCGCTTCGTGGCTCGTCGCGTAGGGCTCGTAGTAGCCGATGTAGCGGTCGAGCCGCGACTGGGGCCCCGCCTCGACCAGGCCCATCCAGTCGAGCCAGTCGGAGAGCGCGCGGCGCGTGTCCTCGATCCCCGCGACGTCGCCGTGCACGACGACACCGTAGGCGCGCCCTGCGAGGTGCTTCGGATAGGGCCAGCCGGCGAGCTCGAGCCTCTTCGCCTTCGCCGCATCCTTGCCGTCGGTCGTCGTCGGATCGGGATTGCCGCCGTCGGCGCAGACCAGGCGATCGATCATGAGCTTCATCGAGCTCGACGCGTGGTACCAGTTGCACGGCGTGAGGAGGATCACCGCGTGCGCGGACACCCAGCGCTCGTAGATCTCCGCCATCCAGTCGCCCACCTGGTTGAACGCGTGGTTGGGGTAGCAGCTGCACGGCCAATGGCAGAGGGGCTCCGCGGTCGACACGCAGCCCTTGCAGGGATGGATGCGCAGGGCGAAGTCGGAAGTGAGCCGGCTCAGATCGAGGAGATCGACCTCGACGCGCTTCTTCTTCAGCGTCTCCTCGGCGATCTTCGCGAGGCGGAAGGTCTTCGACATCTCGCCGGGGCACGAGCCGTCGTTGCGCGACGAGCCGCAGATCACGAGCACGCGCGACTTCGTCCTGGGATCCTTCTGCGCCTTTTCCGCCACGATGAGCGCGTCGCGCGTCGCGCGCCATTCGTCCGACAGCTCGTAATCAGGATTCGCGAAGCCACGCCCGGCCTTGCTGGTGCGCGGCGCCTTGCGGTCGTTCGCGTAGGCGTCCCACGCGATCGCCTCGAGCTTGGCGATCGACTCCTTCTCCCTCTCGAAAGCCGGGTCGTAGAACGACTGCTCGAATCGCCGGCGGAATTCCTCGCGCGGCATCGGAAACGCCGGGGCTTGCCCGGTTCTGATCCTGATCATGGGAGTGTCCTCGGATGTAGGAATGCGCCTATATACACGGGGTGCAGTACGGGATCTACAATCGTCCCGTTCCCGTTAATGAGACAACGTGGCAAAGCAAACGATCAACGCGGAACAACTCCACGCCTTGCTGGTGGCCGAGTTCAACAAATCGCGCGCCATCGAATGCGTGACGCGCTGCCGCGTGACCGAGCCGATCTTCCGCGAGCCGAAGACCGAGGGCGCGCCCAACTGGCACGTGAAACCCTCGCTCACCTGCCCGCGTCATTGCCATCGCATCATCGAGGACGTGGTGGCGAGGCTCGGCGAAGCCTACGACCTGGAGCCGCCGGCCCGCGTCGTCGCCTGACGCTGCGCGCCTCAAGGGCGTCTCAACTCACGCCCACGCGCGTCGAAGTGCCCGGCCCGTCGCCATAGATGAGGGGCTCGCACTCCCCGACAACACGAGGATGTAGCGATCTCATTGTGAAAGGAGGTCGGCAACGGCACACGCCACGACCTGCGTGGACTTGCGCTGATCCTCGAGCAGCAGGTTTTCATCGGCTCGCTTTGCATTCGAAGCTTCCAGCGTGCGGGGCCCGGCGCCATACAGCACCACCGGAATCCCGGCGGCAGCGTAATGTCGGGCGTCGGTGTACAGCGGGACGCCGTAGGCCGAAATCGGTTCGCCGAAGATGCGAGTTCCATGTCGTTGCAGCGCTTCGACCAGTCGGTCCTGGCCCTGCATGGCGCGCAGCGGATTGGCCAGCAGCGTGCGGCGCAATTTCAGCTGGATGCCCGGGTGGCGGCTGGCCGAATTCTCGAGAGCCCCGCGTAGCGCCGCCTCGACCTTCGCAGGATCCTCTTCCGGAATGATGCGCCGGTCGAGGCTGAACGCCACTTGTCCTGGCACGACATTCGTATGCAGCCCGCCTTCGATACGGCCGACATTGAGCGTGGGATGGATGATCCCGTGGGTTCGGGAGCGAATTTCCCGTAGCGCTTCCGCGGTCGCATAAAGGTCCCCCAGGACGGCGACCGCGGCGCGCAGCGCATCGACTCCGGACTGCGGAATCGCGGCATGGGCGGCTCGGCCTTGCAGGATGGCTTCAAGCTGCAGGCATCCATTGTGTGCGGTGACGATGCCGTACGAGAACCCCGCGCAGATGGCGAAATCGGGCCGCGTGATGCCGTTGTCGAGCAGCCATCGCGGGCCCAGGTTTCCGCCCACTTCCTCGTCGTAGGTGAAATGCAACTCGACGCATCCACGCAGCGCCTGGCCCTCGGCCTGAAGGGCCTTCAACCCTGCCAACGCGAAGGCATAGGTAGCGAAGTCGGATTTGGAGACCGCCACGCCGCGCCCGTACATGCGCCCGTCGTGGATCTCGGCCCCGTAGGGTGGCCGTGTCCAGCCTTCTCCGGGAGGCACGACGTCGCCATGCGCGTTGAGGGCCACCGTGGGCCCCGGTCCAAAGCGGTGCCGGACGACCAGGTTGGTGATCGAGCGCAGACCCGCCGCGGCGACCGTGGCAGCCGGTACCTCATGGCGCTCCACGTCGAATCCCATGGCGGCGAGCAGGAATGCCGCGCGCTGCGCGTGCGGCGCGTTGTCTCCGGGCGGTGTATCGCTCGGCACCCTCACCAGCTCAGCCAGGAACGCCACAGCCTCGGCATGCCGCGCGTCGATCCACTGCTCGAGAGCCGCGCGCGTCGCGGTCATCGCAAATCCTCGAGGTAGCGCAGCAGCACCGCCGTGGCCACCTCGGCGTCCTCGACCGCCAGGCTCTCGCGCGGGCTGTGGCTGATGCCGCCGTTTCCGCATCGCACGAAGAGCATGGCGATCGGTGCGCGGCCCGCGAACTGCATGGCATCGTGTCCGGCTCCGCTGGGCAAGGAGCGCACCGGCAGGCCGTGCGAGCGGATGGCCCGCGCGAGGCTTTCCTGCTCGACGGCATCGCACTGCGCGGCCTCCAGCTCGAGCAACGGGATCCATTCGATCGCGACGCCGCGCGCGGCCGCGATGCCGCGGCAAGCTTCCTGCACCTCGCGCACCGCCCGGCGGCGCACCGCGTCGCTGGCGGAACGCATGTCGACGGTGAACTCGACCCGGCCCGGTATCACGTTGATCGCGCCACCCGCGGCGATCGAGAGCTTGCCCACGGTGCCCACGACCTCACCCTGCGCTGCACGGCAATCGCTCTCCACCGCGAGCACCATCTCGCTGGCAGCCGCAAGCGCGTCCCGGCGCATCGCCATGGGAACGGTTCCGGCGTGTCCTTCCTCGCCTTGCAGGACGACTCGTACGCGTGTGGCGCCGGCGATGGCGGTCACGACGCCCACCGGCAGCCCCTCGTCGAGGAGCACGGGTCCCTGCTCGATGTGCGTCTCGACGAAGACCCGGATTGCGCCCGGCGTCCGGGCGAGGCGCGCGATCGCGTCGGCGTCGCCGCCGAAGTCGCGCAGCGCTTCACGCAGCGTCACGCCGTGAGCATCGGCGCTGTCGAGCACCGCCTCGTCGAAGCGACCGGCGAGGGCCTTGCTGCCCATCATCGAGGTGCCGAAGCGAACGCCCTCCTCGTCACCGAATGCGACGACCTCGACGGGAAATGCGAGCCGCCTGCCGTGGCGATGCAGGTGCGCGACGCAGGCGATGGGTGCGAGGATGCCGAATATGCCGTCGTACTTGCCCGCGTCGACGACGGTGTCCATGTGCGACCCGCTGAGGATCGCCGGAGCGCCCGGTGCGAGCCCCTCGTAGCGTCCCGCGACATTGCCCAACGCGTCGAAATCGGCGCGCATGCCGGCCTCCCGCATCCAGGCGAGGATCCGCTCACCGGCCGCGCGGTGCTGGGGTGTGAGGTAGCTGCGGGCGAGCATCCCCGGGCGCTCGCTGATGGCTGCGAGCGCCTCCACCTGCGCGAGAATGGCGGGGCCGAAGAGCATCGCGCTCATGCGAGCGCTTCGAGCCGGAAGCGGGCGATGCGACCGATCTCCTGCAACGCGTCCGCGAGCTCCGCCGGGCTCGTGTGCGCCAGTCGCGCCTCCATGCGCTCGATGACGCCGGCCCAGTCGAGGCCTTTCACGGCGACGATGAAGGGAAAGCCGAACTTGTCGCGGTAAGCATGGTTGAGAGACTGCATGCGGGACTTCTGCGCAGCGGTGCACCGGTCGAGGCCCGCGGAAACCTGTTCGGACCGGGAGCTCTCTGTCAGTTGCGCCGCTTCCAGCTTGCCGAGCAGCTCGGGATGCGCGCGGATGAGCGCGAGCTGCTCCGCCTGCGATGCGTCCTGCACGGCACGCTGCATCGCCGCGTGCAGCGCGTCGATCGAGGCGAACGGCTTCGCGGCGAATGCGCGCTGCGCAACCCATGGCGAGTGCTCGTAGACGCCGCCCAGGCGCGCCGCGAAATCGGCGCGCGACAGGCCGTTCAGCGCCGCGACGAGGCTCACGTGGCCGCGTGCCGGAAAGGGTGGCGCGCCATCCAGTGCCGCGCGATCTCCACGCGCCTGCATATCCAGACGCGGTCGTGACGTTGCACATGGTCGAGGAACCGGGCGAGCGAGGCGAGGCGCGCGGGTCTTCCGGCCAACCGGCAGTGCAACCCGATCGAAAGCATCTTCGGGGCTTCCCCGCCCTCCGCATACAGCGTGTCGAAAGCGTCGCGCAGGTACGTGAAGAACTGCTCGCCGCTGTTGAACCCCTGGGGTGTGGCGAAGCGCATGTCGTTGGTGTCCAGCGCGTAGGGGACGATGAGCTGCGGCTTTCCCGCCACTTCCTCCCAGTACGGCAAGTCGTCGGCGTAGGAGTCCGCATCGTAGAGGAAACCTCCGTGCTCGGCGACCAGGCGGCGCGTGTTCTCGCTGGTGCGGCCGGTGTACCAGCCGAGAGGCCGGGCGCCGGTCACTTCGCGCAGCGTCTCGACGGCGCGGGCGATGTGGTCGCGCTCCTCGGCCTCGCTCATGCCGTGATAGTCGATCCAGCGCCAACCGTGGGAGGCGATCTCGTGGCCATCCTCGACAAACGCCGCCGCGGCCTCGCGATTGCGCTCGAGCGCCATGGCGACGGCGAAGACGGTGAGCGGGAGCCTGCGCTCGCGGAAAAGCCGCAACAGCCGCCACACTCCGGCGCGGCTGCCGTACTCGTAGAGCGACTCCATGCTCATGTGCCGCGCGCCCTGCAACGGCGTGGCCCCGATGATCTCGGAGAGGAACGCCTCGGACGCGCCATCGCCATGGAGCACCGACCTTTCCGCGCCCTCCTCGTAGTTGAGGACGAATTGCAACGCGACGCGCGCCTCGCCGGGCCAATCCGCGCGGGGTGGCCGCGCGCCATAGCCGACCAGGTCGCGCAAGCTGCTATATCCTCCGACTATGGGCATGTTGACGACTCATGTGCTGGATACTTACCACGGGACGGCCGCCGCGGGCGTGCGGGTCGAGCTTGCGCGGCTCGCGGACGGCAGGCAATCGCTGCTGCGAACGACGACCGATGAGGACGGACGTTGCGGGCAGCCGCTCCTGTCCGGGGAGACGATGATGCCGGGGGTCTACGAGCTCGCCTTCGATCTCGAGGCCTATTTCCGCGGCAGGGGGGTGGAGCTTGCGCAACCCGCTTTCCTTTCGACGGTCGTCATCCGAATTGGCATCGCCGACGCTCACGCCCATTATCACGTACCGCTCCTCGCTTCGCCCTGGAGCTATGCAACCTACCGCGGCTCCTGATGGTTGCGCAACAGCACGAGGGCCCGCCGCGATTCCCCCGTTTTCTTCTCGACGGCGAAATCGTCGAGGCGCGCGAGGCCACGCCCACCACGACGCTGCTGCAGTTCCTGCGCGGCCCGCTCGGTCGCACCGGCACCAAGGAAGGTTGCGCTGAAGGCGATTGTGGTGCATGCACCGTGGTCGTGGGCGAGGCGCGCGGCGGCGGCATGCGCTACCGCGCGGTCAATTCATGCATCCGATTCGTGGCGACCCTCGACGGCAAGGAAGTGGTCACGGTCGAGAGCCTGCGCGCCCCCGACGGAACTCTGCATCCGGTGCAGCAGGCGATGGTCGAGGCGCACGCATCGCAATGCGGCTTCTGCACGCCCGGCTTCGTGATGTCGCTCTTCGCGCTCTGGCTGGAGCGCGAGGAGGTGACGCGTGAGGAAGTCGTCGAAGCGCTCGCCGGCAACCTCTGCCGCTGCACAGGCTACCGGCCCATCATCGAGGCGGGCCTGCGCATGCATGCGCTGCGCCCATCCGAGAATTGGTCGCGCGGCCCCGACAACGCGGGCAAGCACCGCGCCGCGCTGCCTGCCGATGCGCCCGGCGTTTCGATGCCGGGATTCCAGGCACCCAGGAGCCTCGACACGCTCGCGGACGCTTATGCGCGCGCGCCGGAGTCGCTGCTCCTCGCCGGCGGGACCGATGTCGGCCTTTGGTTCACCAAGCAATTGCGCGAGCCCCGGCCGATTCTCTACCTCGGGGATGTGGCAGAGCTGGATCGCATCGAGGCGCACGGGTCGACGCTCGCGATCGGAGCCGCGGTGAGTCTCACCGATGCGTACGCCGCCATCGTCGAGCGCTACCCCATGCTGGCGGAGCTCGCCGCGCGCTTCGGCTCGCCTCCGGTTCGCAACTCCGGCACCCTGTGCGGCAACCTTGCCAACGGATCTCCGATCGGGGACTCGATGCCGGTCCTGATCGCGTTGGGCGCCGAGGTCGTCCTCCGCCGAGGCCGGGCCGAAAGGGCGATTCCCCTCGAAACGCTCTACCGGTCGTTCCGCGAGACGGCGCTCGGCAAGGGCGAATTCGTACGCGCGGTGCGCATCGCCGCGCTGCGCGACGGCCGCATCGTGGGCGCCTACAAGGTGTCGAAACGCTTCGACCAGGACATCTCGGCCGTGTGTGCGGGCTTCGCTGTGACGCTGCGCGACGGGAGCGTGAGTGAAGCTCGCATCGCCTATGGCGGCATGGCGGCGATTCCGAAACGCGCGTCGGCTGCCGAGGCCGCGCTGCGCGGCAAGCCGTGGACACAGGCGAGCGTGCTCGAGGCCGCGCGCGCGTTGCGCAGCGATTTCGAGCCCATCAGCGACATGCGCGCGAGCGCCTCGTACCGCGGCCGCATCGCGGGCGCGTTGCTCGAGCGCTTCTTCGCCGAGCATGCGCCGGGGCGGGACGCGGCCGCGATCCGCGTGCAAGAGCTCGCCGGCGGCGTAGCGCCATGAGCGCGGCCGGCAGCGCGTCCGCTCACGAGAGCGCGCACCTGCACGTGAGCGGCGAGGCGCGCTACGCCGACGATATCGCGCTGCCCGCCAATACCCTGCATGGTGCGTTGGGCACCAGCACGCTCGCGCACGCGCGCGTGCGCGAGCTGGATCTCAGGAGCGTAGCGGCGGCGCCCGGCGTCATTGCGGTCTTCTCGGCGAGCGACATTCCCGGTGAGAACGACTGCGGGCCGGTGATCCACGACGACCCCATCTTCGCCAACGCGCTGGTGCAGTACGCGGGCCAGTCGATGTTCCTCGTGGTGGCGGACTCGCACGACGCGGCGCGGCGCGCCGCGCGCAAGGCGCGCGTCGATTACGAGCCGCTGCCTGCCATCCTCGGCATCCGCGAGGCGATCGCCGCGGGCAGCTTCATCGCGCCCACGCAGAGGCTGGTACGCGGCGAGCCGCTCCACGCGCTCGCCGCCGCGCCGCACCGCCTGCAGGGCACGCTCGAGCTGGGCGGCCAGGACCACTTCTATCTCGAAGGCCAGATCGCGGTGGCGCTGCCGCAGGAAGACGGCGGCATGCTGGTGATCAGCTCGACGCAACATCCCACGGAGGTGCAGCACCTCGTGGCGCGCGCCCTGGGCCGGCGCGCGCACGACGTGCATGTCGAGTGCCGGCGCATGGGCGGCGGTTTCGGCGGCAAGGAAAGCCAGGCGTCGCTGGTGGCTTGCGCCGCGGCCATCGCCGCGGCGCGCAGCGGGCGGCCGGTCAAGCTTCGGCTGGATCGCGACGACGACATGGTGATCACCGGCAAGCGCCACGAGTTCGTGGCCGATTACGATGTCGGCTTCGACGCGAAGGGCCGGATCCTCGCGCTCGCCCTCACCATGGCCTCGCGCTGCGGTTATTCGCTGGACCTGTCCGCCGCGGTGAACGATCGCGCGGTATGCCACGTCGACAACGCCTATTTCATCGAGCATCTCCACCTCGTCTCGCATCGCTGCAAGACGAACACGGTGTCGAACACCGCGTTCCGCGGCTTCGGTGCGCCGCAGGGCATGATGATCATCGAGAGCGCGCTGGACGACATCGCGCGCGCGCTCGGCAGGGATGCGCTCGACGTGCGCCGGCTGAATTTCTACGGGGTCGCCGAGCGCAACGTCACGCACTACGGCATGACCATCGAGGACAACGTATTGCCGCGCATCGCGGCCGAGCTGGAGGAGAGCAGCGACTATCGCCGCCGCCGTGAAGCGGTCGCGCGCCATAACGCGGCGAATCACACGATCAAGCGCGGGCTCGCCTTCACGCCAGTGAAGTTCGGTGTCTCGTTCAACGCGACCCTCTTCAACCAGGCCGGGGCGCTGGTGCACGTCTACACGGACGGCACCGTGCTCGTGAACCACGGCGGCACCGAGATGGGCCAGGGCCTGCACACGAAGGTCCTGCAGGTGGTGGCCGACACGCTCGGCGTGCCGCTCGACGCGGTGCGCGTGAACACCACCGACACCAGCAAGGTTCCCAACACCTCGGCGACGGCCGCCTCTTCCGCGAGCGACTTGAACGGCAAGGCCGCCGAAGCGGCGGCGCTCATCGTGCGCGAGCGTCTCGCGGAGATTGCCGCCACCGAGCTCGGCGTCGCCGCTTCGCAAGTGGAATTCATCGGCGGCGAAGCGCGCGGCGGCGGGCGCGCCGTCGCCTTCGCCACGCTCGCGCGCAAGGCGCACGAGCGGCGCATCTCGCTTTCCTCCACCGGGTTCTATCGCACGCCCAAGGTCTTCTGGGATCGAGCCACGCTCAGCGGGCGGCCCTTCTTCTATTTCGCCTATGGCGCCGCGGTGGCCGAGGTGGCGATCGACACGTCGACCGGCGAGAACCGCCTGCTGCGCATCGACATCCTCCACGACGCCGGCCGCTCGCTCAATCCCGCCGTGGACCTGGGGCAAGTCGAAGGCGGCTTCCTGCAGGGCATGGGCTGGCTCACGAGCGAAGAGCTTTGCTGGAACGCCGACGGGCAGCTCATGACCCACGCGCCGTCCACCTACAAGATCCCCGCCGCCGGCGACTGGCCCGCCGAGGCCCGCGTGCGGCTCCTGGAGAACGCGCCGAATGTCGAGGATACGATTTTCCGCTCGAAGGCGATTGGCGAACCGCCCTTGATGCTCGCAATGTCGGTTTTCTACGCGCTTCGCGACGCGGTTGCGGCATGCGCAGCAGGGGCCCAGAGCCCGAAGCTGCGCGCGCCGGCGACGCCGGAGGCGATCCTCGCCGCGCTCGACTCGCTCGAGGCGCGCAGCGACGGCGCTCGTGCCGCAGAGGCGCTCGCATGAGGGACTGGCTGCAAGCGCTGCACGACGAGCTGAAGGTGCACGGCGCCCCCGTGGTTCGCGTGGTGGTCGCGGTCGTTCGCGGCTCGGCGCCGCGCGAGCCCGGCGCCTGCATGCTCGTTTCGTCGGCGGGCGAGCTCGGCACCATCGGCGGGGGACACCTCGAGTTCGTCGCGACGCGCAGCGCGCGCGATCTCCTCGATGCGGGCTCGCGGCCGGCGCGGCTGGACCGCTTTTCGCTGGGCGCTTCGCTCGGGCAATGCTGCGGCGGCATCGTGGAATTGTGGTTCCAGCGATACGAGGCCTGCGAGCTGGCGTTCCTCGCGCAGGCCTTGCACGCGCGCGCGGCGGGTGAGGCCGCGGTGATGGCCACCAGCATGGAGGCCGAGAGCGCGCAGAAGCATCGTTGGCTGAGCCAAGACGCCGCCCTGCGGGAAGGCGCGCACGCTCTCGATGGCGGCGAAGGGAGCGCTGTCGTGGTTCACCATGCCTCCGGCCCGACGCTTTACGAACTCATCGTGCCGCGCGAGGTGAGCCTCTGGCTCTTCGGCGCGGGCCATGTCGCCAAGGCATTGGTGAACGTTTTGGCCCCGCTCCCCTTCGGCATCACCTGGATCGACAGCCGCGAGGGCATGCTGCCAGCCGGCTCTCCAGGCCACGTGCGGTGCATGCACTCCGCGCATCCGGGGGACGAGGTGCCCGACATGGATCCGGGCGCCTGGGCGCTCGTCATGACCCACAGCCACGACGAGGATTTCTCCGTCTGCGAGGCGCTCCTCGAGGATGGCCGTTTCGCATGGGCGGGGGTGATCGGCTCGCAACCCAAGGCGACGCGTTTCCGGCAGCGGCTCGTGCAGCGCGGCTACGCGCGCGAGGCGGTGGCGCGCCTCGCGATGCCGATCGGCATCGACGGCATTCGCAGCAAGGCGCCCGCGGCCATCGCCGTCGCGGTGGCTGCGCAGCTGCTGCAATTGCGGGAAGCGCGCACGCAGCGCGAAGACGCGACGCCCGCGCGTGCGGCGGCCACCGTGCCGCGCGAATCTTGACGGCGAGCTACGCACTGGAGTGGCTGAACCTGCTGGGCCGATGCGTGCACGTGGTCGCCGGCATCGCGTGGATCGGCGCGTCCTTCTACTTCATCTGGCTGGACAACCACCTGCAGGCGCCCGTCGACGGCGCCGCACAGGAGCGCGGCGTGGGTGGCGAGCTGTGGGCCGTGCACGGCGGGGGCTTCTATCACGCGCAGAAGTATCGCGCCGCTCCGCCGCAGCTTCCGGCGCAGCTGCACTGGTTCAAGTGGGAGGCGTACACCACCCTCCTCTCGGGCCTTTTCCTCCTCGCCATCGTGTACTACGCGCGCGCCGACTTGTATCTGGTCGATCCATCCATCGCGCCGTTGTCGCCTGCGGTCGCGGTCCTTGTCGGGATCGCATGGATCGCGGGCGGCTGGCTCGCCTACGACGCTCTGTGCCGATCAGCCCTGGGACGCAGCGATCGAGCACTGGCCGTGGTTCTCGCGCTCCTCTGCGCGGCGGCGGCGTATGCGCTGTGCCATCTCTTCACGGGACGCGCCGCGTTCCTGCACTTCGGCGCCATGCTGGGGACCGTCATGGTGTTGAACGTATTCTTCATCATCATTCCCGGGCAGCGCGCGCTGGTGCTGGCCGCTGCCGAGGGGCGCGCGGCCGATCCGGCCCTCGCCCTGCGCGGCAAGCAGCGCTCGGTGCACAACACCTACTTCACGCTGCCCGTGGTCTTCACGATGCTCTGCAATCACTACGCGTGGATCTCCGGCGCGCCATGGAACTGGCTTTGGCTGATTGCGATCTCGGCCGCGGGCGCGCTGATTCGCGCGTTCTTCGTCGCGCGCCACCGCGGGCGCGCGTCGCCATGGCCGCTCCTCATCGCAGCCGCCCTCCTCGCCGCGACCGCTTACGGGGCGCGGCCGCGCACGGCCTCCGTGAATTCGGGTTCGCCCTCCACGGCGCGCGCGCATTCGATCGTCGCCGAACGCTGCAGCGTGTGCCATGCGGCCACGCCGCGCTTCGCGGGCATCGCGACCGCGCCGAAAGGCGTCGAGCTCGATGATGCCGCGAAGATCAGGATGCACGCCGCACGCATCCGCGACCAGGTGGCGGGCCGCGCCATGCCCCCCGCGAATGTGACCGGGCTCACCGACGCCGAGCGCTCGGAGCTGCTCGCCTGGGTCGACTCTGCGCTGAAGTCCGATGGCAGCCCCTGAGATGCGCGCTTACCGCGCCTCGATCCTGCATTTCCGCGACGACCCCGGAATCGAGGCAGCAGCCGGCAGCTTCGAGCATTTCGACGACGGCCTCCTCGTCGTCGCGGATGGGCGCGTGGTGCGCGTGGGTCCAGCCGAGCCGCTGCTCGCGGCGCTGCCACGCGAAACCCGCGTCGTGGACCGCCGCGGGGCGTTGATCCTGCCGGGATTCGTCGATGCGCACGTCCACTACGCGCAGACCGACGTGATCGCAAGCCCCGGGCGCAACCTGCTGCACTGGCTCGAGCATTACACCTTCCCCGAGGAAGCACGTTTCGCGCAGCGCGCGCACGCCGCGGAGGTCGCGGAATTCTTCCTCGGCGAGCTGCTGCGCAATGGCACCACCACCGCGATGGTGTTCGGCACGGTGCATCGTGCCTCCGCCGACGCGTTCTTCGAGGCTGCCGGGCGACGCGGCCTGCGCATGGTCGCGGGCCAGGTGATGATGGATCGCCATTGCCCCGAGGGCTTCCAGGACACCCCCGACGGGGTTCGGCGCGACGTGCGCGAGCTCGTGGAGCGCTGGGATGGCAACGGTCGCCTGCATTACGCGATCACCCCGCGTTTCGCGGTCACCTCGAGCGAGGCGCAGCTGCGGCTCGTCGGCGAGCTCGCGCGCGCCTATCCGAACGCGTTCGTGCACTCGCATCTGGCCGAAAACCTCGACGAAGTCGCGTGGGTGCGATCCCTCTTCCCCGCGCGCCGCAGCTACCTCGACGTCTACGACCACTTCGGCCTGCTGCGCGAGCGCGCGGTCTATGCGCACTGCCTGCATCTCGACGCGCCCGATCGACGGCGCATGGCCGCATCGGGCGCCGCCGCGGCCTTCTGCCCGACGTCCAATCTCTTCCTCGGCAGCGGCCTCTTCGACATCCAAGCAGCCGACGCCGCGGGCATGCCGTTTGCGATCGGCACGGACGTGGGCGCCGGCACGAGCTTCAGCATGTTGCGCACGCTGGCGGAGGCCTACAAGGTCGCGCAGCTCCAGGGCCAGCCGTTCAGCGCGCTGCGGGGTTTCTATCTCGCGACCCTCGGCGGCGCGCGCGCCCTGAGGCTGGACCAGCAAATCGGCAGTTTTGTCACCGGCCGCGAAGCCGACTTCATCGT
>JBDTXQ010000021.1:0-14624 GCA_040006115.1 Usitatibacter sp. | reverse complement strand
AGAACTGCCAGTACACCGGGTTGATTCCCGAAAGATAGTCCTGCGCGATCATGAAGACCGCGGTGCCGATGATCGCCCCGTAGAGTCGCCCGGTGCCGCCCAGCACCAGCATGATCATGAGCTCCGCGGAGCGGTTGAAGCCCAGCGTGTCGAGGCCAACGAACTGCGTGGTCTGGGCGAGGAGCGCGCCCGCCACACCCGCGATGGCGGCGCCGATCGTGTACGCCGCGACGAGCCTCGCCTGCACCGGGGCGCCGATCGCCGGCATGCGCTGCTTGTTCTCGCGGATGCCGGTGAGCGAGAGGCCGAAGGGCGAGGCCACCAGCCTGCGCAGCGCGATGAAGACCGCGAGGAGCACCACCAGACTGTAGACGTAGGCGGTCTTCCCGCCGATGTCGAACGAGAAGACGCCGAGGAGCTTCCACATCACCACGCCCGAGAGGCCGTCCACGCCGCCGGTGAGGAACGCGGCCTTGTTCGCCGCCTCGAAGAGGAGGAGCCCGATGCCGAGCGTGACCATGAGGCGCGCGAGGTCCTCGCCGCGCACTACGAGGAAGCTCACGATGAATCCGGCGAGCGCAGCCATCGCGCCTCCCACGAGGAGTCCCGAGACCGGCTCGCCCCATCCCTTCACCGCGAGGATGCCCGCCGTGTATGCGCCGACCCCGAAGAACGCCGCGTGCCCGAGGGACACGATGCCTGCGTAACCGAGGATGAGATCCAGGGACAGCGCGAAGAGCGCGACGATGAGGATCTGGCTGCCGAGGACCAGGTACCCGGGCAACAGGAAGAACGCGGCGACGGGAATGAGCCAGAACGTGATTTCGATCGCCCTCCTGCTCAACGCCGCCTCCCGAAGAGTCCCGCGGGGAACGCGATGAGGAGCACCACCATCGCCGCGTAAATCACGAAGGCGCCGATCTGCGGCACGTAGTACTTGCCCGCGACGTCGAGCACGCCGAGCAGGAGCGCCGCGACGAGCGGCCCCTTGATGGTGCCCGCGCCGCCCACCACCACCACGAGCAGGAAATACACCATGAACTTGAAGGGGAACGACGAATCGAGCCCGAGCACCTCGATGCCGAGCGCGCCTCCCAGCCCCGCGAGCCCGGAGCCGAGCGCGAAGGCCACGCTGAACACGCGATCGACGTCGATGCCGAGCCCTTTGGCGGCCTGCGCGTTGTCCACGGACGCACGCACCTGCGCTCCGAAGCGCGTGCGCGCGATGAGGAACCCGAGGAGCGTGGTGAGCACCGCCACCGTCGCGATGAGGAAGAGCCGGTAGACGCCGAAGTCGACGCCGCCCAGGTGGAATTGACCGCGCAGGAATTCCGGGAGCCTCACGGGCTGCTGCGACGAACCGAAGAAATACGTCGCCGCCGCGATCGACATGAAGGTGAGGCCGATCGAGAAGAGCACCTGGTCCAGGTGCGTCGCGCCATAAAGGCGGCGGTAGAGGAGCCGCTCGAGGATGGCGCCGATCGCCGCGGTGATCACGAACGCCAATGGCAGCGCGGCGAGGAACGGCACGCCGAAGCGCGTCATCGCCACGACGCACACGAATCCGCCGGCCATGGCGAACGCGCCGTGGGCGAGGTTCACGAAGTTCATGAGGCCCATCGTCACCGACAGGCCGAGGCTCACGAGGAAGAGGAGGCTTCCGTACGCGATGCCGTCGAAGAGGACCCCTAGCATGTCCGCAATATAGGGCGGGATGACTGGCTATGCGAATGCCGCCGCCTTGGCAGGGGCACCGCTTCTGATGCCCATCTCCTTCAACGTCTCGGCCACCGCAGAGGCGACGTTACGCATCTCGTTCGCGTCGATGGCTCCAATGCAGCCAACCCGGAAGGTTTCCACCTGGGTGAGCTTGCCGGGGTAGAGGATGTAGCCGCGCGAACGCACCTTCTCGTAGAACGCTTTGAAGGCATACGCGGGGTCGGCGGGCGCGTGGAAGGTGACGATGATCGGCGCCTGCACCGCGCGGCGCAGGAAGGCGCGCAGGCCCACCGCCCCCATGCCGTCGATAAGCGTGTCGCAGTTCTTGCGGTAACGGGCGCCGCGCGCGGCCACGCCTCCCTCACGCTTGAACTGGTCCAGGGCGGAGCGGAACGCGGCCACCACGTGCGTGGGCGGGGTGAAGCGCCACTGGGTCGTCTTCTGCATGTAGGTCCACTGGTCGTACAGATCCATCGCGAGCGAGTGCGAGTTGCCCTGGCATTTCTCGAGCACCGCCTGGCGCGCGATCACGAAGCCCATGCCCGGCGCGCCCTCGATGCATTTTCCGGATGCGGCGATCACCGCGTCGATCGGGTACTTGGCCACATCGATGTCGATCGCGCCGAAGGAACTCATCGCATCGACGATCAATCCCTTGCCGTGCCGCGCGCACGCGGCCGCGATCTCCGGCAGCGGGTTCAGGATCCCGGTGCCGGTCTCGCAGTGCACCTGCGCCACGTGCGTGATGCGCGGATCCATCTTGAACGCGCCCTCGAGCATCGCCGCGGTCACCGGCTTGTCCTCGGGAAGGTCGATCGACGAGTGCTCGCGCCCGAGGTATTTCAGGATCTTCACAATGCGCGCGCAATACGCACCATTGTTCGGCACCAGCACCTTGCCGTCACGCGGCACGAGGTTGGCGAGCGCCGCCTCCACCGAGAACGTGCCGCTTCCCTGCAGCGGCACGCACACATGGGTGCCCGCGCCGTTCACGATGTCCACGACGTCCTTGCAGATCGACGCGGTGATCGCGTTGAACGAGGCGTCCCACGAGCCCCAGTCGCGCAGCATCGCCTGCTTGGTGGCGAGCGACGTGGTGAGCGGGCCGGGCGTGAGGAGGATGGGGTCGTTGCCGATGATCATGAGGTTCTCCATGACTGCGTGCGCTTGTCGAGCCACACTTGCGCGAAGTAGTAGAGCCCGCACACCACGGCGGAGCTCACGACGATGAGGCTCGCCATGGCCGCCGCGGGGCCGATGTCGCCCGCCTCGTCGAGGTTCACGATGGCGACCGACGCGAGCACGGTGTTGGGCGAGTAGAGGAACACGACCGCCGAGACCGTGGTCATGGCGTTCACGAAGAGGTACCGGCTGATGTCGAGCGCCGAGGGCAGGCACACCGGCACCGTCACGCGGAAGAACGTGCGCCAGAACGCCACCTTGAGGGAGGCCGACACGCTCTCGAACTCGTTGTCGATCTGCTTCAGCGCCGTCACCGCGGTGAGGTGCGACGACGAGTAATAGTGCACGACGGTGACGAGGACCAGGATCGAAAGGGAACCGTAGAGGAAATGCAGCGGGTTCGCCTCGGGCACGAAGAAGAAGATGTATCCGAGGCCCAGCACCATCCCGGGCACGCCCATCGGCAGCACCGCCATCAGGCGCACGAAGGGCCGCCACGCATCGAGGCCGCGCGTCTTCTCGAGGAGATACGCCGTCACGAAGATGAACACGGTGCCGAGCGTCGCGCACCAGAACGCGAGCTTCAGGCTGTTCAGATACGCGGGGAACATGCCCGCGTCCACCAGGCCCAGCTTGTAATGGTCGAGGGAGAAGCTGAAGTTGTACGGCCAGAGCTTCACGAAAGAGGCGTAGATCGCCATCCCCAGCACCGCGAGCATGAGCGCCGAGAGAATCCAGCAGAACGCGGCCATGGCGCCGTCGAATCCGCGCGAAGGCCGCGGCACGTACGGCACCGAGCGCGCCGAGAGCAGCGCCGACTGGCGCTTCTGGACGTAGGCATCGACCGCGTAGGTCACCGCCACCGGCACGAGAAGGATGATCCCCACCACCGCGCCCTTGGCGAAGTCCTGCTGGCCGATCACCAGCTTGAAGATGTCGGTGGCGAGCATGTTGAAGTTGCCGCCGATGACCTTGGGGATGCCGAAGTCGCTGATCGCGTAGGTGAAGACCACCATGCCCGCGCTGATGAGCCCGTACTTGGCGCCCGGCACCGTGATCGTGAAGAACTTGCGCATCGTGCTCGTGCCGAGGGAATCGGCGGCCTCGTAGAGGCGCGCATCCGTGAGCGAGAGCGCCGTCACCAGGATCATGAGCGCGTGCGGGAAGGTCGCGAACACCATCGACACCACGATCCCGGGCGCGCCGTAGATCTGCCCTTCGCCCATGAGTGGCTTGAGGAGCCCTTGGTTGCCGAACCAAAAGATGAACGAGATCGCCGCAAGGAGCGAGGGCGCGAGGATCGGCACCAACGCCATGTTGCGAAGCAGCGTCTTCCAGCGCATGCAGCTTCGCGTGAGCGCGTAGGCGAAGGTGAAAGCCAGGGGGAGCGTGAGAATCGTCACGAGGGCCGAGACCCAGACGCTGTTCCAGATGGACCGCGACAAGGCAGGCGTCTGGAAGTACTGCGCGAAGTTGGCGAGGCCGACGAAGTCCCCGGCGCGGTCCTCGACGCTCTTCATGAGGATCACCGTCATGGGCGCGAGCAGGAAGAGGGCGAGCGCGAGGCCGGCAAGGATCAGGAGCGCATGGGCGATGCGATCGGTCCAATGAACCGACAGGCGTGTCACCCCGGCGGAGGCCGGGCCCCAATCGGTGGGGCCCCGTTCTCCAACAGGGTGGCGGGCTGCGTTCATGCGCCGGCGAAGACCCGAATGCGGTCAGCGGGGAGAGACACGCGCAGCGTGTCACCCGGCTTGGGATGGAACTCCGCCATGTCGTTCACCGAGAGGTCGGCGAAGAGCGGCTGGTCGATGCCGTTCAGGCGGAAGGTGAGGCGCGAGTACGCGCCGAGGAATTCCACCTTCTCGACCACCGCCGCGGCAGAGTTCGGCGTAGCGCCGTTCACGCCGCGCACGACGACGTCCTCGGGCCGGAAGAAGATGCGCAGCGCAGCGCCGCTCGCCGTGGCGCCGTCGAGATCGCACTCGAAGCGCTGCTCGCCCACCTGGATGCGGCGCTCGCCCGAGCACTGCGCGGGAAGGAGGTTGGTCTTGCCGACGAAGTCGGCGACGAAAGGCGTGGCGGGCCGCAGGTACACCTCGGACGGCGTGCCGATCTGCTCGATCGCGCCCTCCTTCATCACGACGATGCGGTCGGCCATGGTGAGCGCCTCTTCCTGGTCGTGGGTGACGAGGATGGTGGTCACGCCGAGGCGCTGCTGCAACCCGCGGATCTCACCCCGCAGTCGCACGCGCACGCGCGCGTCGAGGGCGGACAGCGGCTCGTCCAGCAGCAGGAGCCCGGGGGAGGTCGCGAGAGCGCGCGCGATTGCGATGCGCTGTTGCTGCCCGCCGGAGAGCTGCCCGGGGAACTTGGCGCCGCTATCGGGAAGGCCCACCAGCGCAAGGAGCTCCTTCACGCGCGCGGCGCGATCGGCGCGCGGCACCTTGCGGTTCACCAGGCCATAGGCCACGTTGTCCGCGACGCTCAGGTTGGGGAAGAGCGCGTACGACTGAAACACGATGCCGTAGTCGCGCTCCATCGGGGGGAGCCGCGAGATGTCGCGGCCCGCCTGCACGATGCGCCCCGCGCTCTGCACTTCCAGCCCCGCGATGATGCGCAGGAGCGTGGTCTTGCCGCAGCCCGACGGACCCAGCAGGCAGAGGAACTCGCCCGCGTGGACGTCGAGCGAGACGTCCTTCAGCGCGACGAACTCCCCGAACTCCTTGCGGATTCCGGAGAGCTGCAGCGCGTCGTTCACTTTTCCGTTTTCGCCGCGTAGCGTTTCTGCCACTCGGCGATGATCCGGTCGCGGTTCTTCGCGGCCCACGCGAAGTCGTTCTTCACGAGGCGCGTCTCGAGGTCCGCCGGGATGTTGGCGAGCGCGGGCTTCACGTCCGGATGCGAGACGATCGCGAAGTTCTTCGAATAGGCCTCGTTCGCCTCCTTCGTCGCGACCCAGTCCATCAGCTTCTTCGCGGCGTCCATCTTCTTCGTGTTCTTCATGATCGCCGAGGCCTCGATGTCCCAGCCCAGCCCCTCCTTCGGGAACACGAGCTCGACCGGCGCGCCCTTCTGCTTCACGTCGTTGCCGCGGAAGTCGAAGGAGATGCCGACCACGAACTCGCCCGCGCCCGCCTGGCGGCAGGGCTTGGAGCCCGAGTGCGTGTACTGCGCGACGTTCTCGTGCAGCGCGTCCATGAACTTCCAGGCGTTCGCCTCGCCCATGGTCTGCAGCCATCCCGACACGTCGAGGAAGCCGGTGCCGCTCGAGGCGGGATTGGGCATGGTGATCTGCCCCTTGTAGACGGGCTTGGTGAGGTCGGCCCACGACTCCGGCTTGGGAATCCCCTTCTTGGCTCCTTCGACCGTGTTGTAGCAGACCACCGCCGAATAGACGTCCTGGCCGATCCAGTACGGCGGGCGCGCAGGATCGCTATAGGCCGATTTCAGCGTGGAGAATCCGGCCGGCGTGTAAGAGGCAAGCATGCCCTCGGACGCGAAGATCGCGAGCGAAGTCGCGGAGACGCCCAGGATCGCGTCGGCCTGCGGATTGGCCTTCTCCGCGAGCACCTTCGCGGTGATGACTCCGGTGGAGTCGCGCACGAACTTCAGATCGATGTTCGGGTTGGTCTTCTGGAACGATTCCGTATAGGCCTTCAGCTGGTCGGTCTCCAGCGCGGTGTAGACGAGGAGCTCGGTCTTCTGCGCGAGCGCGGGCGCGGCAATGGCGGCGAGCAGCAGCGGGGCAATGCGGCGGGCAAGGGCTTTCATCGGTTGTTCTCCCTGTTGGATGGGTGCGGCTGGAAGTGTTCCACAGATTATGCTCAGCGAATGGATTCGTCGAGGCGCGGCGCCGGATTCACGAAGTTCTTCCCGCGCGCGCCGCCAAGGGCGAATTCGATCATGCCGCGCGCCTCGGCTGCGTCCACGCCGTACTCGGAGAAAGCGGTCTTCACGCCGACATCGCGGAGGAACGCCGCGAGCCGCGTCCAGGGCTCGGCGATTTCGGCACCGAAGACGCGCGCGAGCACCGCGTCCCTGGCGGGGTCGGCCCCGGATGCGAGCTTCCACACGAGCGGCAGCGTGAACGAGCACGCGAGGCCGTGGGGCAGCCCGTGGCGCAGCGTCATCTCGTACGAGATCGAATGAGCGAGCGCGGTGCGCGTGTTGCTGAAGGCGAGCCCCGCCATGAGGCTTGCCCGCGACATCCCGGTGCGCAGCTCGGGATCGGCCGGCGCCGCAAGGAGACCCGGCAGGGTCGCGATCACGGTGCGCGCCGCCTCCACTGCAAGCGTGTCGGAGACCGGGTTCGAATTCACGTTCCAGATCGACTCGAGGCAATGGGACAGCGCGTCGAGGGCGCTGTTGCGCGTGACCGCCATCGGGGCGGAAAGCGTGAGCGCGGGGTCAACGAGGGCCGATTCGGGCCACGTCTCGTCCACGTGCAGCGAGTATTTCTTCGGCGCTTCCGAGCTGCGGTCCCAGAGCGTGGCCCACGGCGTGACCTCGCTGCCGGTGCCCGCGGTGGTCGGCACGGCGATCAGCGGGAAGGCTCGGGCGACTTGCGGCGCCCGGCCCGCGGCGAGCGCGGCGAAGAGCGCGTCGAACGATCCCTCGGGTGTGGCCACCTGCAGCAGCTTGGCGGTGTCTATGGCACTGCCGCCGCCAACCGCGACCAGCACGCAGCCGGCGTGGCGCCTCCAGAAAGACTCGTAGCGCGAGCGGAACCACGAGACTTCGGGGTTGGGCTCGACGTCCGAGACCACCTCCCGAAGGCGCGCGCCGAGAAGGCCGCGCAACCTCGCCTCGAGGCCGCCCTGGCGCGCCTCGGGAAACGTGATCACGACGGCATCGCGCGCGCCGACGACGCCGGGAAGCTCGTCGAGGGCGTCCCAGCCGAAGCGCACCGCCACCGGGTTGTGGTATTTCCACATGCTTAGATGAACATCTTCCGGATGCGCGCCGACGCGATGTCGATCACCGTCACGAACACGATGATGATGATCATCACCGCGCACGTCTGCGCGTACTCGAAGCCGCGGATCACCTCGTAGACGATGACGCCGATGCCGCCCGCGCCCACCATGCCCACCACCGAGGCCGAGCGCACGTTCGATTCGAAGCGGTAGAGAGCGTACGAGATCCAGAGCGGCATCACCTGCGGGATCACTCCGTAGAGGATCTCCTCGACCGCGTTGGCCCCGGTCGCGCGCACGCCCTCCACGGGACGCGGGTCGATCGCCTCCACCGCCTCGGAGAAGAGCTTCGCGAGCACGCCCGTGGTGTGGACCCAGAGGGCGAGCACGCCCGCGAAGGGGCCCAGGCCCACGGCGACGATGAAGAGCATCGCGAACACCATTTCGTTGATGGCGCGGCAGGCATCCATGACGCGGCGCACCGGCTGGTAGATCCACCACGGCACGATGTTGGACGATGACAGCAGGCCGAACGGCACGGCGGTGACGAGCGCGAGCACCGTGCCCCAGATCGCGATATGCACCGTCACGATCATCTCGCGCAGGTACGAGCGCCACTCGCGGAAGTTGGGCGGGAAGAAGTCCGCGAGCAGCTTTCCCATGTTCCCCTTGTCCTTCCAGAGGTCGAGGGGATGCATGTCCGCTCCCTGCCACGCCCATCCGAGGACGATCACGAGCACCGCCCAACCCATCGCCTGGCCGAGCGTGCGCTTCGCCGCGCCGGGACGGGACAGCGCGCCGGGAGGGACGGCTACGACGTTCACTTCGACTGCTTCGCCAGCTCCGCGAGCTTCGCGTCGATGTCGCGGATCTTCGCCGTCTTCTCCGCGTCGGAGAGCGTGGTGTCGGTGGAGACCTTGGCGCGATCCTTGGCGTACTCGAGCTGGCGGATCGGGATGAGCTGGGCGTCGGAGGACTCACGGAAGCCCGCGATCTGCTGCATGCCCTTCAGGATGTCCTTCTCGCGCTGGTCCTTGCCGTAGCCGATGATGAAGCCCTTGATCTTCGCCTTCACCTCGGGCGGCAGGTCCTTGCGCCACACCAGCGGATCGCGCGGGATGAGGGGCGAAGTCCAGATGATCTTCACCTCCTTCCTCTTCTCCGGGTCCTTCAGCTGGAGCTTGTCGAGCTCTTCGCTGTTGTTGGTGGCCACGTCCACCTGCTTGTTCAGCACGGCGAGGAGGTTGATGCCATGGCTCGCGGGGCGAACCACCTTGAAGGTGTCCTTCGCCTCGACGCCGCGCTGCGTGAACACGTAGTACCCCGGCACCAGGGTGCCCGAGGTCGACTGCGGGTCGCCCGCGCCGAAGGTGAGGCTCTTGCCATTCCTGAACATGTCGTCCAGGTTGTTGATGGGGCTGTCGCGGTGGACGATCAGGTAGCTGTAGTAGCCGGGCGTGCCGTGCAGGTCGACGAACTGCGCGAAGACTTCGCCGTTGGCGCGGTCGACCGCCTCGATCGCGCTCTTGTTGCCGTACCACGCGACCTGGATCTTGTTGAAGCGCTGCGCCTCGATGATGCCGGTGTAGTCGGTGGCGAAGAACGCGTTCACCTTCAGGCCCGTCTGCTTCTGCATGTCCTCGAAGAACGGGTCCCAGAGCGACTTGATGGCGGCGGCCTTGTCGGTCGAGATGACGCCGAAGTTGATTTCCTGCGCGGGAGCCGCGGCCGCGAAGAGAAGTGCGGCGGTGGCAAGCCATTTGTTCAGGTGAAGCTTCATGTCGATCTCCTTTGGGGATTTCAGGCGGCCGAGAAGCGCGCCGCGAGGGTGGCGTTCATCACCGGGTCATTCATCACGGCATCGATGGTCTCGGTGCCGTCGAGCATCTCTTCCAGGTCCGCGCCGTAGAGCTGGCGCAGCAATGGCGCGGTCAGGTCCGCCGAGGGGCCGTCGTACACGACTTCACCCAGGCGCAGCGCCACCGTGCGCGTGCAGTAGCGGCGCGCGAATTGCACCTGGTGCAGCGAAACCAGCACGGTGATGCCGTGCTCGCGATTGACGCGCGCGAGGATCTCCATCACGTTGCGCGCGCTTTCCGGATCGAGGGAGGCGATCGGCTCGTCGGCGAGGATCACGCGCGCCCTCTGCACCAGCGCCCGCGCGATCGCCACCCGCTGCTGCTGCCCGCCCGAGAGCGTGCTCGCGCGCTGCCAGGCGATGCCCTCGATGCCGACGCTCTTCAATGCGCGCCACGCTTCGGCGCGATGCCCTGTGTTGAAGCTCATGGTGAGGCTGCGCCAGAGGGCCACGCGCGGCAGGAGGCCCACCAGCACGTTGGTCATCACGGTGAGGCGCCCGACCAGGTTGAATTGCTGGAAGACGAAACCCACGTCCGCCCGCAGGCGCCGGATGCGGCGCGCGACGCGCCCATCGCACTGCATGACGATCTCGCCCACGCGCACCTCGCCCGAGCCGCTGTCGGCCGCGACGAATCCCGAGACGTGGCGAAGCAGCGTGGACTTGCCCGAGCCCGAGGCGCCGATGAGGGCCACCATCTCGCCGGGCGCGAGCTCGATCGAGACGCCCGACAGCGCGCGTTGCGGCGCGCCGAACGACTTGGAGAGGCTGCGAATGGAGAGGCTGGCGCCGGTCGTCATGGTCTTTTCGTGTTCCCGGCGGGATTCTCCCCGGCAAATGTGACCGTTCGATTACAGATTGTTGACAATCTACAAACTGCGACTGTCTAATGTCAAGGTCTCTTTTGCGCTGCCCTCCATGGCCCCAGCCTCCGCCTCCGCGTCCTCCGCCGCCATCGAGCTGCTGCAGAGCCACTCCCTCACCACGCTGGTGCAGCGCGAGCTCGAGCGGCGCATCCTCGCCGGCGAGCTCGAGCCCGGCGCCAAGCTCGCCGAGGAAGACATCGCAAGCGACCTCAACGTCTCGCGCGGCCCGGTGCGCGAGGCCTTCCGCGCGCTCGAGCAGGCGGGGCTGGTGCGCACCGAGAAGAACCGCGGCGTCTTCGTGCGCCAGGTCTCGGTGGACGACGCCGACGAGATCTACGAGGTGCGCGCGGGGCTGGACGAGCTGATCGGGCGCCTCCTCGCGCTGCGCATCCAGCCCGCCCAGCTCGCGGAGCTGCGCGAGCTGCTGAAGAAGATGCAGAAGGCGGCGCGCGCGAAGAGCGTGGACGCCTACTACCCGCTCAACGTGAGGTTCCACGACCGCCTCGCGGAATTCACCGGCAACCGCACGCTCGTCGCCCACTACCGGCGCCTCGTGAACGAGCTGCACCTGTATCGCCGCGAGACGCTCGCCCGCGGGGCCGACAGCTTCCCGATCTCGACTCGAGAGCATTCCGAGATCGTCGACGCGCTCGCGCGCGGCGAATCCGACCGCGCCGGCAAGCTCATGTACGAGCACGCCATGGAGAGCCGCGACCGGTTGCACGCGGCGCTGGAGAAATGATGAAGAACATCGACGTGAATGGGCGCGGCTACCGCTGGATGGCGGAGCCGGTCGTGGTGATCTGCGTGGACGGGTGCGAGTACGACTACCTGGAGCGCGCGGCGGCCGCGGGCTCGGCGCCCTTCATCGCGAAGATGCTGCGCGGCGGCTCGGCGTTCAAGGGGAGCGCCGTGGTGCCGACCTTCACCAATCCGAACAACCTCTCGATCGTGACCGGCGTCCCGCCCGCGGTGCACGGCATCTGCGGCAACTACTTCTACGACCGCGAGGCGGACGCGGAAGTCATGATGAACGACCCGAAGTACCTTCGCGCGCCCACAGTGCTCGCGGCGTTCTCGGAGGCGGGCGCGAAGGTCGCGGTGATCACGGCCAAGGACAAGCTGCGCAAGATGCTCGGCCACGGGCTCAAGGGAATCTGTTTTTCTTCCGAGCGCGCCGCCGACGCGACGCTCGCCGAGAACGGCATCGAGAATGTGGTGGGCCTCGTCGGCATGCCGGTGCCCTCGGTGTACAGCGCCGAGCTCTCGGAATTCGTGTTCGCCGCGGGCGTGAAGCTCCTCGAGACGCGCCGCCCCGACCTCATGTACCTCTCGACCACGGACTACGTGCAGCACAAGTTCGCGCCGGGCACCGCGGGCGCCAATGCCTTCTACGCGATGATGGACCGCTACCTCGCGAAGATGGACGCGCTGGCCGCCGTCGTCGCCCTCACGGCCGACCACGGCATGAACGCGAAGACGAAGGCCGACGGCTCCCCCAACGTGATCTACCTGCAGGACGCCATCGACGGGTGGATCGGCAAGGACAAGGCGCGCGTGATCCTTCCCATCACCGATCCGTACGTCGTCCATCACGGCGCGCTCGGCTCGTTCGCGACGGTCTACGTGGAAGGCGCGGAGTGCGACACGGTCGCGAAGAACCTCGCGGCCGTCGAGGGGATCGACCTCGTGCTGTCCAATGCCGAGGCGTGCAAGCGCTTCGAGCTGCCCCCCGACCGCGTGGGCGACCTGGTCGTGGTCTCCGCCAAGCACGTGGTGCTCGGCACCAGCGCGAAGCGCCACGACCTCTCCGGCCTCGACGCGCCGCTGCGCTCGCATGGCGGAGTGAGCGAACAGACCGTGCCGCTCCTCTTCAATCGCAAGGTGCACGGGGTCGCGGCGAGCGCGGGACTGCGCAATTTCGACATCCTCGACATCGCGTTGAACCGGCTCGAGGCGCGAGGCACCAGGCCCGCGACGCAGCAGGTCGCCTCGTCATGAACGACCGCGCGCAGAAAGGCGGCGTGATCGAGGTCCACAACCCGTACACCCGCGAATTGGTCGGCACCGTTCCGAAGGCAAGCGTCGCCGATGTGAGAAAGGCCTTCGCGACGGCGGCTGCGTTCAAGCCGGCGCTCACTCGCTACGAGCGCTCCGAGATCCTCAAAAAGACCGCCGAGCTGCTGCACGCGAAGGCCGAAGACGCGTCGGACCTCATCACGCGCGAGTCGGGTCTCTGCAAGAAGGATTCGCTCTACGAGGTGGGCCGGGTGTGCGACGTGCTGGTGTTCAGCGCGATGGAAGCCCTGAAGGACGACGGCCAGGCGTTCTCGTGCGACCTCACGCCGCACGGCAAGCAACGGCGCGTCTTCACCCGCCGCGAGCCCCTCCTCGGCGTCATTTCCGCGATCACGCCCTTCAACCACCCGATGAACCAGGTGGCGCACAAGATCGCGCCTGCCATTGCGACCGGGAACCGCGTGGTGCTGAAGCCCTCCGAAAAGACGCCGCTCTCGGCGATCTACCTCGCGAAGTTCATGCACGAGGCGGGGGTGCCGGCCGCCATGCTGCAGGTCGTCACGGGCGATCCGCGCGAGATCGCCGACGAGCTCATCACCAACGAGCACGCTGACCTCGTCACCTTCACCGGCGGCGTGGCGGTGGGCAAGTACATCGCGTCGAAAGCGGGCTACCGGCGCGTGGTCCTCGAGCTGGGCGGCAACGACCCGCTCATCGTGATGGAGGATGCCGACCTCGACGAGGCCTCGAGCCTCGCGGTGCAGGGCTCGTACAAGAACAGCGGCCAGCGCTGCACGGCGGTCAAGCGCATCCTCGTGCACGAGGCCGTCGCCGGGCGCTTCGTGGATCTCCTGGTCGACAAGACCCGTGCGTGGAAGCACGGCGACCCATTCGACCGCGCCGTGGACATGGGCACCGTGATCGACGAGGCCGCGGCACGGCTCTTCGAGGCGCGCGTAAACGAGGCCGTCGCCCAGGGCGCGAAGCTTCTCGTCGGCAACCAGCGCGACGGAGCGCTCTACTCGCCCACGGTGATCGACAACGTCGCGCCCGAAATGACCGTGGTGAAGGAGGAAACGTTCGGTCCGGTTTCGCCCGTCATCCGCTTCGGCTCCATCGACGAGGCGATCGCGATCGCCAACGGCACCGCCTACGGCCTGTCTTCGGCGGTGTGCACCAACCGCCTCGACTACATCACGCGCTTCGTTTCCGAGCTGCACGTGGGCACGGTGAACGTGCGCGAGGTTCCCGGCTACCGGCTGGAGCTGACACCCTTCGGCGGAATCAAGGACTCGGGCCTCGGCTACAAGGAAGGCGTGCAGGAAGCCATGAAGAGCTTCACGAACCTCAAGACTTTCAGCCTTCCATGGAGTTAACCTAGGAAGGTGCAGACCCTCCTCAACCTCCTCGCCGGCGTGGCCCTCCTCGTCTGGGGCACGCACATCGTGCGCACCGGCATCCTGCGGGTGTTCGGCTCCGACCTGCGGCGCATCCTCGCCAAGAGCACCGCCAACCGCGCCTCGGCGTTCCTCGCGGGCCTCGGCGTCACCGGCCTGGTGCAGTCGTCCTCCGCCACTGCGCTCATCGCGAGCTCGTTCGTCTCGCAGAACCTGATCGCGCTCTCGGCGGCGCTCGCGGTGATGCTCGGGGCGGACGTGGGCACGGCGCTCCTCTCGCAGGTGTTCTCGCTCGACCTCTCGTGGCTCTCGCCGCTGCTCATCATCTTCGGCGTGATCTTCTTTTTATCGCGGCGCAACGCGAAGGTCGGCCAGCTCGGGCGCGTGGCGATCGGCCTGGGCCTCATGCTCCTAGCGCTGCAGTTGGTGATGCTCGCCACGCGGCCGATCACGCAAACCGCGGGCGTGCGCGTGATCTTCGCCACGCTCTCCGGGGACCCGATGCTCGACATGCTGATCGGCGCCGCCTTCGCGGTGTTCTCGTGGTCGAGCCTCGCAGTGGTGCTGATCGCGGCCACGCTCGCCTCGACCCAGGTAGTGGCCGTGCCCGTGGCCTTCTGCCTGGTGCTGGGCGCGAACCTTGGCAGCGGCCTCCTCGCCCTCT
>JBDTXQ010000020.1:0-15185 GCA_040006115.1 Usitatibacter sp. | reverse complement strand
CCGTCGGGACGGATGTGCGTGTCCGACTGGTCGATCGGCACCGGCGCGATGCGCCCGATGTTGTGGTTGCGCGCGAACGACGCTTCGGCGAAGAACTGGTTGTTGCCGTCCAGGTCGTATGCGAAGCGGCCGAACACGTCGCTCTTGTGGGTGTCCGGAAGGTTATCGAGGTAGGCAGCGTAGATTCCACGGCAGCGGATCCGCGCATCCCCGGAAGGCGTATTGCCCCTCCTCTGCAACACGGTGACCGACGGGTCGCAGCCCGCGATCGAGGCGCTGTTGGTGAGCGTCCCCGCATAGGCGCCCGGGCTGAACCCGAAGTCCATGAGACGGCCGGGGAACGCGCGGAACGACGTGGGGAACGTCGCGCCGTCGATATCGTTTGCGCGCGCGTAGAGCTGCTGGTCGATCGCCTTCACGCGCGAGTTGTACTGGAAGTGCGCGGTGCCGAGGAAATTCCAGCGGTCCTTGGCGAGATCGCCGACGCCGAACGCCAGCGTCACGCCCTGCTCCTTCCCGCCGATATGATCCTGCGGAGCGCCGTAGTTGATGGTCGCCTCGAGCCCGCGATAATCGCTGCGCGTGATGAAGTTGATCACGCCGCCCACCGCATCCGTTCCGTAGATCGCCGAGGCGCCGTCGCGCAGCACCTCGACGCGCTCGATGGCGCTGAACGGGATGCTGTTCAGGTCCACGGCGTTGGCCGACGCGTTGAAGCCGCCGATGCTGCCGAAGGCGTGGTTCGCAAGTCGCCGGCCGTTGAGTAGCACCAGCGTGGAGCTCGCGCCGATGCCGCGCAGGTTAGCGTTCGACACCGCGTAGCCGACGCCTTGGGTGCTATCAGAGAACATCGCGGTGCTCGCGGTGATGCGCTTCAGGATGTCTTCCGTGGTCACCGCGCCCATGCGCTCGATGTCCTGGCGCGTGATCACCGTCACCGGAAGGGCAGTCTCGCCCTCGATGCGCTTGATGTTGGAGCCGGTGACCTCGATCTTCTCGCCCCGCTGCACCTGCGCGAGCACGGGAACCGCGAGCGAGATCGCGAACGTGGCGACGAGCGCCTGCCGCACGGCAAAGGCAAGCTTTCCGTTGGTCGGATGCATGGTGAACCCCCCAGGTAGTGTGGCTTGTTAGTTTTGTTACAGAAGGCGGATTTCACTCCTCCTGCGGGCCACACGTCAACCATGGGTGTTGTAAGTTCGCCCGTTCGGAGGCGGGCGGCCATCGCGGCCGTCAGCCGTCAGCCGGCCCCAGCCGCTCGAGCTCCGCCTGCAGGCGCGCGCGCTCCTCTACCAGGCCGCCCAGCTGCGCATCGCAACGCGCGATGGGCTGCGGGTAGCCGCGGATCTCTTCGTTCAGCTCGGCGAGACGCGCCTTGAGGCGCGCGCGCGCTTGCGAGGGGTTTTCGTTTCGGGCGTCGGGACTCATGATCGCGGCAGGTTGGCGTGGGCCGTCACCGGCAATGCGACAGATTTCCCTCATTTCGGGCCACTGGCAAGGGGTGGCTGGAATCGCGGGCTATCTGTGCCTAGATCTTCTCCTCGACCACGACGCGCTTGCGAGCCTTGTCCACCGTGACCGGGCTCATGAAGGACCACGCATCGTAGTGCGTGGTGAGGGCGTAGCGCCCCTTGGCGAGGCGCTCGAGGAACCACGGGCCGTCGGCTTTCGCGGGAGATTCGCGCACCGCGACGGGAATCTGCGTGAGTCGCCTCGTGCGGCGCCCGTCCCTACCCACCCGGACGATCTCCAGGTGGAACACCTTGGCGGGAGGCGCGACCGGCCCGACCGCCTCGCCTTGCGCGACGCGACCCGCCCCCGTCCCGTTGCCGAGGATGACGATTTTCAGCCCAGCTCGATCGGCACGAAGAGCTGGCGATCCTCGCGCTGCACGAGGAGCGCCACGTGCTTGCCGCTCTTCGCCGCCTGCTCGCGCAGCTGCTCGATGGACTGCACCGGCGTGCCGTTCAGCGCGAGCACGAGGTCGCCGGGCTGCACTCCGGCTCGCTCCGCGGCGCCGCTCACCTGCTCGACGAGGAGCCCGCCGCGGCCGTTGTTCTGGCTGCGCTCCTCGCGCGTGAGCGGACGAACCGCGAGGCCGAGACGCCCGCCGGTGGCGGGGTTCGGCTCGTTGGACGCGACACGCTCTTCACGCGCTTCGCCGGTCGCGACGTTGAGCGACTTCGTCGCGCCCTTGCGCCACACCTCGACCGACGCCGTGGCGTTCGGGCCCTTGTCGGCGACGAGCACCGGAAGGTCCGCGGAACGCTCGATCAAGTTGCCGTCGTACTTGAGGATGATGTCGCCCGCCTGGATGCCACCCTTCTCCGCCGGGCTCGCCGGATCCACCGACGCCACCAGCGCGCCGCGCGGGCGATCAAGGCCGAAGGAATCGGCGAGGGTCGCGTTCACTTCCTGGACGGTCACGCCGAGCCTGCCGCGCGTCACCTTGCCGTGCTTGGCGAGCTGGTCCTTCACCTTCATCGCGACCTCGATGGGGATCGCGAACGAGATGCCCTGGTAGCCGCCCGAGCGCGAGTAGATCTGCGAGTTGATGCCGATCACTTCGCCGGCGAGGTTGAAGAGCGGGCCTCCCGAGTTGCCGGGATTCACCGCGACGTCGGTCTGGATGAACGGCGTGTAGGCGGAGTCCGGGAGCGAGCGCGACTTGGCGCTCACGATGCCCGCGGAGACGGAGTTCTCGAACCCGTAGGGCGAGCCGATCGCGACCACCCATTCGCCCACCTTTGCGGCGCGCGAGTCGCCGATCTTCACGGTCGGCAGGCCTTTGCCGTCGATCTTGATGAGGGCCACGTCACTCTGCTTGTCGGTGCCCACAACCTTCGCCTTGTACTCGCGCCGGTCGGTGAGGCGCACCAGCACCTCGTCCGCATGGTCGACCACGTGGGCGTTGGTGAGGATGTAGCCGTCGGAGCTCACGATGAATCCGGAGCCAAGGCCCTGCATCGGCACGCTGCCGCCGTTACGCCCGCCGCGCGGGGAGCGCCCGCCGTAGTTCTTGAAGAAATCGAAGAGGGGATTGTCGGGATCGAGGCCCGGCATCTCCGGCATCTCGGCATTCACCTTCGTCGTGCCGCGCACGCTCACATTGACCACCGCGGGCCCGGCGGCGGCGACGATCTCGGTGAAGCCGTTGAGGGGCAGGCTGGTAGCCGCCGGATTGGCGGCGGGCGCGGCGACTCCGGCCACGGCCACGGGCGTGGCCTTGGCGAGCGCGAAGGGCGAGGCGAGGTGGCCTTCATAGGCGGCGACACCCGTGCCGAGAAGTCCGGCTGCGACCAGCGAGGCCACTAGGAGGTTCATCGTTTGTGCTCTCCAGTCGATGGACTCATGGCCCTTGAAGGGCCGTAAGCTGCAGTCTGGATCGCCCGGCTTAAGCGGGGCTTAAGGAAAAGTCGTACCTGACACGACTTTTTCTTGTGGCAGCCTGACCCGGATGAGAAGGCCAGGGCCCACCGCGGGCTCCAGGAGCTCGACCGAGCCGCGATGGCGCTCGGCGATGCGGCGCACGATGGCGAGGCCCAGGCCGGTTCCGCCCTGCGCGGCCGACTCCCCGCGGTAGAAGCGATCGAAGACGCGCGTGCGCTCCCCGGTGGGAATGCCGGGGCCGGTGTCCGCGACCTCGATTACAGCGTCGTCGCCTTCGACATACGCGCGCACCTCGACCGACCCCGAAGGCGTGTAGCGAATCGCGTTGTCGACGAGGTTTTCGATGAGCGCGCGCAACGCCGCGCGATCGCCTCGCACGACGACGGGAGCGTCGGCGCGGGACGCGAGCGTGAGGCCTTTCTCTGCGGCGGCAGTCTCGTCGGCCTGCGCGATGGTGCGTGCGAGCTCGGCGAGATCCACCGGCGCCAGCGCGGCCATGGGCGCTTCCGGGTCCTGGCGCGCGAGCGTGAGCAGCTGCTCGACCAGATGGACCGCGCGCGCGATGCCTTCGCGCAGCATGCCGTGCGCCTTGTCGCGCTCCACGCCGTCGCGCGCGCGCTCGGCGAGCTGCAGCTGCAGGCGCAGCGCCGTGAGCGGCGTACGCAGCTCGTGCGCGGCGTCGGCGGTGAACTGGCGCTGGTGCGCGAGCGCGGCCGCCAGGCGCCCGAGGAGCCCGTTCAGCGCGCCCACCAGTGGCTCGATCTCCTCGGGAATGCGCGTGCCGCCGATGGGTTCGAGGGATTCGGGGCTGCGCTTGGCGATCGCCTGCGCCGTGGATTCCAGGAACCGCAACTCGTGGCCCACCAGTCGCCAGATGAGGAAACCCATGAGCGGCAACGCAAAGAGGAACGGCATCAACGTGCGCCACGCCGCGGCAAAAGCCAGGTCGTCGCGCACCGCGGCCGGCTGCGCGACCTGGATGGTGAGGCCGCGCTGCTGGATCACGAAGACGCGCCAGCTTCCCTGCGGGGTGTCGATGTTGCTGAAGCCAAGCTGGATCGCGCCGGGCACCTTAAGCTGCGGATGCGAGATGTAGACCAGCGTCCCGTCGCGGCTCCAGACCTGGATCACGAAGTCCGACGCTTCCTCGCCCTGCAGCGCCTCGGCGAACTGCTGCACCGAGAACGTCCGGTCGCGCAGGGTGAGCGCGAGCTGGCGAAGCTGGTAGTCGAAGAGCTCGTTCGCCTCCGAGCGCGCCTGGAAGAAGACCACCGCGGCGGCGGCGAGCCCGCCCGCGAGCACGCTCGAGAGGAGCCAGAAGAGGAGCCGCCGGCGCATCGACATCAGGCGTCGTCCCGCGC
This sequence comes from Usitatibacter sp., assembly GCA_040006115.1. GTDB lineage: Bacteria > Pseudomonadota > Gammaproteobacteria > Burkholderiales > Usitatibacteraceae > Usitatibacter. The sequence continues at coordinate 10,434 of JBDTXQ010000020.1, read as the reverse complement.
GAGGGTATAGCCCATGCCGCGCACGTTGCGGATCACGCCCGGGTCGAGCTTGCGGCGCAGCGCATGGATATGGACCTCGACCGTGTTGCTCGCGATCTCCTCGTCCCATCCGTAGAGGCGCTCCTCGAGCTGCGCGCGCGTGAGGTAGGCGCCGGGGCGGTCGGCGAGCGCCTCGAGGAGCGCGTATTCGCGCGCGGAGAGCGCGACCTCCTTGCCCTTCCACGTGACCCGCCGCGTCGCGCTGTCGAGCTCGAGCGCGCCGCTTCTCATGACCGAGTCGGCGCGCCCCGCCCTGCGGCGCAGCACCGCGCGCACGCGTGCGGAGAGCTCGTCCAGGTCGAACGGCTTCACCAGGTAGTCGTCGGCGCCCGCGTCGAGCCCGGCGATGCGGTCGGAGACGGCGTCGCGCGCGGTGATGATAAGCACCGGCACGTTCTCGCCCTTCGCGCGCAGCCCGCGGAGGATGGCGAGGCCGTCGCGGCGCGGCAGGCCCAGGTCGAGGAGCATCAGGTCGTACACGCCGTTCGCCACCGCGAGCTCGGCCTCGCGCCCGTCGCGCACCCAGTCCACGGTGTGTCCCTCGACGCGCAGCCCCTGCTGGGCCGCCGCGCCGATCATCGAGTCGTCCTCCACCAACAGCAATCGCATCCGCCGAATATACTCGACCGGAAAGTCGTGTCAGGTACGACTTTTCAAGTTGTACGTGACACGACTTTTCAGGAGGGTCGAATGACCCAAGCCGATCGGCGCCGCGTGCGGCTGAAGGAAAATCCTCGAGGGGGCGCGCGCCGTGCAAGCGAGCTCGCTCTTCGATCCGATGAGTGCGCGCATCGCCGACCAGCTCGGCATCGAAGTGGGATTGATGGGCGGCTCGGTCGCGTCCCTCGCGGTGCTGGGGGCGCCGGACCTCATCGTCCTCACCCTCACCGAGCTTGCCGAGCAGGCACGCCGCGCGTGCCGAGCGGGGAAGCTTTGCGTACTGGTCGACGCCGACCACGGCTACGGCAACGCGTTGAACGTGATGCGCGCCGTCGAGGAGCTCGACGCCGCGGGCGCCGCGGGCATCACGATCGAGGACACGCTCCTGCCGCGCGCGTTCGGCTCGTCGGGCGCGCCACAGCCGCTTTCGCTCGAGGAGGGCGTGCGCAAGATGAGGGCCGCGGTGCGCGCGCGCGGCACTTTCGACATGGCGATCTTCGGGCGCACCACAGCGCCCATTCGGCGATCGGCGTGGAAGACGCCATGCGCCGCTTCAAGGCCTATGAAGCCACGGGCGTCGACGCGCTCTTCATTCCCGGAATGAAGAAGCGCGAGGACCTCGACGCCATCGCCGCGGCGGTGAAGCTGGCGATCGCGATCGGCGGCGTCGGCGAGAAGCTCTACGACGAGGCGTGGCTCGCGGGCCGCAAGGTGCGCGTCTACGCGAAGGGGCACGAGCCCTTCGCGGCCGCGGCGCAGGCGATGTATGACGCCATCAAGACGGTGAGCGACGGTACGCCGCCCAAGGAGCTGAAGAACCTCGCCTCGCCCGATCTCATGGCGAAGCTCACGCGCGGCGCCGACTACGACGCCTTCGCGAAGGACTTCCTCGACGCCCGCTGAAGGCGCGCGTCAATAAGGCCCGGTCGTCGCCCCCCCGGCGTCGCGCAGCCAGAATTGCCCGTTGCCGACGTAGACCGTGCCGCTTCGCAACAGGACCGAGCGCCCGGCCGTGGCCGCGGCGTCGTAGCCCGGCATGCTTTGCATCGGCATGCTCTGCGTGATGAGCCCGGGCAATTGCACGAGGCGCGTGTCGGACGCGCCGGTGCCCTGCAGCGCAAAGCGCAGCAGGCCGCTTTGCATCCAGGGGTAATACGCCGAATCGCCGCTGCCGAATTGCGGCGACGGGCCGTCGTGGATGCTCGCCGGAATCGCGATCGTCCCCGCGCTGTCGCTCTGCATCAGCGCGCTGAATGCGTGGTGGCTGCGAAGCAGCGCCGAATCGCTGCCGCGCTTGCCGATCACCATCCGCTGCACCTCGCGTGGCTTGCCGACATCGCCCACGTCGAAGAGCGTCAGCATGAGTCCCTGGTACCACGCGAACTGCCCGTCCCCGGACACGTCCGTCGGCCGCGCGTCCTTGCCGAAGCCGAGCAGCAGCCCGTTGGGCAACGGGTGCAGGTAATCCGAGAAGCCCGGCACCGACAGCGCGCCGGTGATCTTCGGGTCGCTCGCGTCGGCGATATCGACCACGTACAGGGGATCGATCTTCTTAAAACTCACCGCGTAGAGCCGGTCGCCGACGAAGCGCGTGCCGTAGAGCACCTCGCTCGGCTTGCCGAGCGGCTCGGGACGCTTCGCGTTGGGCAGGAACGACACGGTGCGCAAGAGGCCCGGCGCGACGCTCGAAGGCTCGAGCACGGTGAGCCGGTTCATCACCACGCCGCCCCACATCGTGGGATTACTGGTGACCGTACGTAGCCTCCCCTGGTACTCGCTCATGCGAAACGCCGCCTTGTCCGGATCGGAGCCGAGAAAGCCCTCCACCGAAGCCGAGCCGGCGATCGCCATGCCGCCGGCATCGAGCCGCACCTGGTGAATGTCCGTGAGGTAGAAGGATTGCGTCGAAGGCAAGAGCGAGCCCGTCGCGCTGAAATAGTCGTAGCGCGAGCTGGCAAGGTAGAGGTTGGCGGTCGATGCATACACCGCATCGACGGTGCCGACGATAGCGAGCGCCTGGACGGCGTGCGGCTCGCCGAGGTCGATCACGGTCACCACCATCATGTTCGCCATCGGCAGGCGCGCACCCTGCGGCGGCACGTAGACGGCGGAGGTCGCGATGGCGACCGGATCGTCGTCGTTGCTGCGCATCCTGGGCAGCAGCGCCGATGCCGGCGTGGCGGCGAGAAGTTGTTGGTTCGCGCCGAGCTGGGGTTGCGTGGTGGCGCCATACGCAAAGCCCGGCAGATAAGGCGTGAAACGCGTCACCAGGTAAAGCTTCTGCCCGATGCGCCGCGATGCCACCAGATGCCCGTCGACCTCGAGGCGCCAGCGCGTCACCGGAAGCGCGGCGCTAGCGGTGCTCATCAGCTCGACGTGCGTCACGCCATGCATCCACGCGGTCATCGCCAACCACGACGGAACGTAACCGGAGCTCGGAAAGGTGCCGGTCACGGCGACGAGGCTGTCCCCATCGAGGTAGAGCCCGGCATTGGCCATCGGCGTCGCCGGACCGCTCGCGAGATTCACCGAGCCGAGCATCTGCAGCGACATGCCGTCGTCGCGCACTTGCGCGACGCGCACCGTCGGCAGCGTCATCCCTCCGCCGTTGTTGGCGAAGGTGTACACGGCCTGGCCGTTGGTCTTCACCAGGTCCGCCTCGTCCACGCCGGCTTCCTGCAGGTTGGTGGTCGAAAGCGTCGCCGCCGCGGGCGGCGCCGGCGAAAAATCGACACCGCTGTATGCCCTCGGGACGTTCAGCATCCCCGCGACGAGGTAAGCCTTCAACGCCGCGGCGCTGTCGTAGCTCGCGAGCTGCCGGTCCGCGCTGCGCCAGGAGGCCGGCCTGCTCAAGGGCGTGAGCTTCGCGCCGTCGACGTTCACGCCGGGCGCCATGGCGACACTGAGCGCGCTGCGCACCGTCATGTCGGTCTCGCTGCGGAAATCGAACGCGAGGCTTCCCACGCTGCGCGTCGCGAACACACGGTCATTGCACGAAGGGCACGACCCGGTGCAGGTGAAATACTCGACGCTGCGGTTCCCGGTGTGCTGGAACCCGGCCACCCACGTGGCCTCGCCCGACGCGTCGTACGTGAAGACCGCACCGCCGAGGACGTCGCCTTGCTCGGTGACGGTAAGGCCCCAGCCCCCGTTGGCCGGATCGAACCACTCGCCGCTGTGGTCCACCTCGTTCACCACGCCCGAGACGATGAGCGGCTGGATCGCCCACGTGCCCGGCTTGCCGTTCACGGTCCACGCGACGTCGATGCCTTCCGGATGGCGCAGGGCGAGCTTCAGCGATCCGACGATGGTCTGATCGCCCCTGCGGCCGTTGGTCCAGCGATGCTTCAGGAGCGGCCACGATTGCGTGCCGAGCCCGGCGATGTCGCCCTGCGCCGTATACCAGACCGGGCGGCCGGCTTCGTCGTAGGTGTACCAGACCACCGCCACCTGCCCCGCGGCATTGAAGAGCTCGAACCCGCTGCCGGAGTGCGTGGGGTCCCACCAGTGGCCCTGGGCGAACGGCGAGCGGTCGGAGACCGAGGCTGCGAGGCTGGTCAGTGCAACCAGCACAGTTGCGATGCCGGCGGCGATGCGCGAGATGATCAGGGCACGGCCCTCCTTCCGATCCTCATGGTACGCTCGCGGCCGCCCGCCGCGAAGCGCCCTACCCGTCGGCACGAGTCACCGCCACCGTGTTGTCGTCGGGCCGCCGGTCGATCAGCTTCACCACGGGATCGATGCCCGCGCGCAGCGGCTTCTCCGCCACCTCGATGGTGAAGGTCGCCTCACCCGAGCGGATGCGCTGCTTCTTCAGGTACAGGGGCTTGTCGTCCTTCCCGAGCACGCCGATGTCGACCCAGTCGTCCATCGGCTCTTCGTACTGCGTGCCGCCCTCGTCGGAGCGCATCTTCTTCGCCGACACCTTGAGCGTGACCTCGAAGCGCCCCGGAGCCGACTCCCGGTACGTCGCGGAGACCGCGCGGTTCTCGTAGAGGATGATGCCCTCGAAGAGATCCGAGATAAGGTACTGGTACTCGGGCGGCGTCACCGCCCGATACTCCTCGAGCAGTTCCCGCGAGATCGTGTACGGCGGCTCCTGGAACGCGACCTTCCTGATGTACGCGGCGAGCGCGCGATTCACGGCGTCCTCGCCGATGGCGTCCTGCAGCTCATACATCGCGAGGCTTCCCTTGCGATAGTAGATGTAAGACTGGTTCTCGTTGCGGTAGAGCGGCAGCTCCTTCTTGCGCTCGGTGGCGCGCCCGACCAGGTAGGAATCGAGCTCGTACTTGAGGAAGCGCTTCATCTTCGCGTCGCCGTACTTGTGCTTCATCACCATCAGCGCTGAATACTGCGCGAGCGTTTCCGACATCATCGTGGCGCCCTGCACGTTGGCGCCGATCACCTGGTGCGCCCACCACTGGTGCGCCACCTCGTGCGCCGTCACGTAGTACGGATAGTCGATGTCCTTGGGATCCTTCTCGTTCACCTTGGCGATGAAGCCGATGCTCTCCGAGAAGGGGATCGTGTTCGGGAACGACTGCGCGAAGCGCTCGTAGCGCGGGAACTCCAGGATGCGCACCTGGTGGTGCTGGTAGGCGCTGAAGTTCTTCGTGTAGTAGTCGAGCGAATCCTTCACGCCCGCCACCATGCGATCGAGGTTGTACTCGTGCCCCGGCTGGTAGTAGATCTCGATGGGCACTTCCTTGCCGCCGTTGTTCCACACGTCCTTGCGAACGGCGTAGCGCGCCGACAGGAATGCGTAGAAGTTGAGGACCGGTACGTCCATCTTGTAGTGGAAGTAGCGCCGCCCGCCTTCGGTCCACTCGCGCTGCAAGTAGCCGGGCGCGAGCGCGATCTGGTCCGGCGCCGTGCTCACCGTGACGTCGAGGTCGATCCAATCCCCGTCGGACGAGATGTAGTTCGTGAGCCGCGCCGAGGCATCGTCGATGTCGTGCATGCGATCGCGAGGGCTGAGCCCGTGCTTCTTGCGCTGGCGATCCTCGCTGAGCTCGGCGCGCTCCTGGTAGCCGATCGCGGGCAGGAAGGAGCTGTTGAGGAACGTGCCGTTGTCGACGACGGCCCTGCTGGCGCCGTCGATGCTGAACCCGGGTCGCGGATATTCCAGGTCGTACTCGAGCGTCATGCTCTCGCCGGTCTCGAGCGGACGCGCGAGCGTAAACGGATGCCATCCGAGGTCGGCCCGCGTTTCCTTCGGCGATAGCGCGATGCTGCCCGCGAGCTTGTTGATCTTTGCAGACTCGCCCACGTTCACGTAGAGCTCCGGGACCGCGACCCCGCTCTTGTTCTTGAGCGTGTACGTCCCGTTGAACCGCACGTGGTGCTCGTACGGAAAGATGTCTACGGCGAGCTTCGAGGCGACGACCTTCGGCTGCGGCTTTGCCGCCATGGCCTTGAAGAGCTTCTCGTACTGCGCGTGCAGCTCATCGTTGGCAAACTCGTTCCGATACGGATGAAGGATATTGGTGTTGTAGAAGATCCAAGCGCCCGTGACGGCAAATACCAGCAGCGCACCGACGGCCGTCGCGGTGAGCGGCACCGTCCATCGACCGCGCGCGACACGCCAACGCACGCGCCACGCCGTATCGGCGCCGCGCACCCAGAAGAGCCGCGCGAGCACCAGCAGCAGGACGCTCGCGGCGCCCCAATAGAGCTGGAACCAGCGAACCGGCCCTAGGAAGTGCCCGTAGCCGTTCATGTCCGAGTAGGTGAATGCCGGGACGCTGCCGAAGCGGTAGAGCCGGTGGTCCCATCCGAACGACGCGGACATGAGAGCCGCGATGTAGTAGAGCACCACGAGGAAATGGCCGAGGTACTTGTGATTCACCACCGAGTGGACCGCGAGCGCGAGCGCCGCCACCATCCAGTACTCGGGAAGCTGCAAGACGAAGAGATGGTAGAGATACTGGCCGAGCTCGAGCTTCGTATAGCCGCCGAAAAGCTGGATGAGGACGCCGCAGGCAAGCACCACGAGCTGCAGCACCGCCTGCATCGCCATCAGCGTCGCGAGCTTGGCAAGGAATTCGAGCCACGTGGGCGCGGGCATGCTGTCGGCGATGCCCGCCACGCGCGCGTCGCGCTCGCGCCACACCAGCTCGCCTGCATAGAGCGCGGTGACGATGAGCATGAAGAGCGCGAATGAGCCCGAGGCGATCTCGAGCACCTGGTAGGTCACGGGATAGGTGTTCGTGCCGAAGACGCTGCCCACGACCGTGGCGTTCGAAAATATGAAGAGCGCCCCGGCGAAGACGATGGCGAGGAAGTAGACGTTCTTCACGGTCTCGCGAAGGTGGAGCGCGATCACGCCGGGCAGCTGCCGCAGGTACTCGGTGGCGCTGGTGTCGAGCGTCACCGCGGGAAGCGCCACCGGATGGATGGGCCGCGCCGCCGCGGCCTCGGCCGCCTCGGCCTTGCGCTTCTTCTTCCCCCCGGGCTGCGCGAAGCTCATGCGGAAGCGCGCATGGCAAGCGCCGAAGATGACGATGCCGATACCCAGCCACAGCGCCCGGTTCCACAGGAGCTCGTCGGCGAGCGGGATGAGGCGCGTGTTCTTCTCCGCGAGGCTCCAGTAGCGTGTCACGATGCCCATGGCCCTCGATCCGAGCGGATCGACCAACGCGGCGAAGGTGCGGTTGTCGATGTCCTGCAGCAGGCTCAACGCCGTGATGTAGCCGATCAGCACCACGACGCCGGCGATGTACACCGGCAGCATACGGCGGCTGAGCGCGGCGAGGCCGAAGAAGCACGCGCCGAGGAAGAGGATGTTGGGCAGGAGTATCACCGCGTAGGGCTTGGCGAAGGCGCCGAGGGACCACGGCCCCACGCGCGAGGCGTCCACTCCCGGCCAGTGCGCGCCAATCACGACCCCAAGCGCGATGCCGAGGAAGATCACGAGGAGGATCGCGGCCGCGCCCACGAAGCGCCCCACGTAATAGTCCGCCTTGGAGATCGGGCTCGTGAAGAAGAAATGGAAGGTGAGGTACTCGAAGTCCTGCTGAACCGCGCGCCCCATGAAGGCGGCGATCACCACCACGCCGAGCAGGCCCAGCACGGTGATCGTCTGGGCGATCGCGTAGGGCGAGTTGATGAACACCTTGTCGCTGCTGAAGACGATGTTCGCCCCGGCGAATGCGCCTCCCGCGGCCGCCATCCACAGCGCCGCGACCGCGGCGAGCACCGCGAAGTACACATAGGTCGAGAGGCGCCGGAACTTGGTCGCGAACTCGAACCAGGCGATCGCCCTCACAGCCGGCCCGCGACAGCGCTGAAGTAGACGTCCTCGAGGTCCGCGTCCACGGGCTCGAACCCCGCGCCGGGCGACGACTCTGCGTTGGCGCGCACCACGGTCCTTCCGGATTGCAGGCGCGTGGATATGACGGGCATCGAGGCCTGCACCGCTTCCAGCTCGGAGCGATCGACAACCCGCCGCCAGATGCGCCCGTGCAGTTTCTGCACCGCCTCGCCCGGATCGCCCGACAGCAGCAAGCGCCCCTTGCTGATGACGGCGAAGTTGGGGCAGAGGTCCGCCACGTCGTCCACGATGTGGGTGGAGAGGATCACGATCACGTCGTGGCCGATGTCCGCCAGCAAATTATGGAAGCGCACGCGCTCCTCGGGGTCGAGGCCCGCGGTGGGCTCGTCGACGATGATGAGCTTGGGGCTGCCGATGAGCGCCTGCGCGATGCCGAAGCGCTGGCGCATGCCCCCGGAAAACCCGCCGAGGCGCTGCTTCCTCACCGCGGCCAGATTGGTGCGCTCGAGGAGCGCGTCCACGGTGGCCCTGCGCGCCTTCGAATCGGTGATCCCCTTCAGGCGCGCGAAGTGGTCGAGCATTTCGACAGCGGTGACTTTCGGGTACACGCCGAACTCCTGCGGCAGATAACCCAGCGTGCGACGCACGCGGTCCTTGTCGCGCAGGACGTCGATGTCGTCGAGCGTCGCCGTGCCGCTGTCGGCCTCCTGCAGCGTGGCGAGCGTTCGCATGAGCGTCGATTTGCCCGCGCCGTTGGGCCCGAGGAGGCCGAACATGCCGGGAGCGATGGTGAGCGAGACGTTGTCGAGGGCCTGGACACCGTTGGGGTAGCGTTTGGAAAGGTTGCGGATCTCGAGTTGCACGATTCCATTCTCCGTTTTCGGGCCGGGGGCTTGCCGATCCCGTTGGACGCATCATGCACGCCGGACGGATTCCCGCCACAAAAGAAAAGGGCCCGGCAATCCGGGCCCTTCGCATTTCCCCGAGCGTGCTGCCCGCGCGTCCTGCCCTTATCGGGCAGGCATCATCACAGTGTCGATGGGGTGGATCACGCCGTTGCTCGCTTCGATTTCCTGGCGCGAGACCTTGGCGCCGTTCACGGTGAATCCCGAGTCCGATGGCGCGAGCTTGAGCGCGTCGCCCTGGATGCTGGGGGCGGCGCTCGCCTTGAAATCCTTGGCGAGCACGGCGCCGTTCATGACGTGGGCGTTGATGACGGACACGAGCTTCGCCTTGTCCTTCAGCAGCACCTCGAGCGCCCCATTGGGAAGCTTCTTGAAAGCCTCGTCGGTCGGCGCGAAGAACGTGAAGGGCCCGATGCCCTTGTAGGTCGCGGCGAGCCCCGCGGCCTTGAGCGCGTTGGAGAGCGTGACGAAATTGCCCGCGTTGGCGGCGTTCACGACGATGTCCTTGTCTTCGGTATTCGCGTCCATTGCATCCTTTGCGGCGTTGCACCCCGAAAAAAAACGGGAGGCCTGAGCCTCCCCGAAGTGTTGTAACGCCTCTAAACCGGGTTTCGCCCACTATGGACCGCGAACGGTATCGATCCTAGGGAATTAGTTACTTAAATCAGTTGACTTGACGGCTTTCGTGAGGACGGTCGCAAGCCACGGCTGCTGCTCGCGCGGCAGGCCCGCCGGGCGGTAAAAGTGCTCGGTCTCGACGAACCCCGCGTCACCGGCAAAGCGGCGCCACGCCTCAAGGTCGTGATAGGCGCCGTATCTCCCGCGATTCCAGCCCTCCTCGTTCGCGCCGCGCGGATTGGAGGCGAAGAGGACGCCGCCGGGCTTCAACGCCGCGTGCAGCTCGCGCAGCACGCGCGTGAGCTCCTGGCACGGCACGTGGAAGAGGACGGCGTTGGCGAAGACGCCGTCGAATCGGGCTGCGGGAAGGTCGAGCTTGAGGAGATCCTGCTCCCATACTTCGCAGCCGCTCCCCTCGCGCGCCATTTGCGCGAGGCGCGCCGCGCCCTCGACGCCGATCGCGACGTGCCCCATCGACGTGAAGGTCTTCAGGTCGCGTCCGGGGCCGCATCCCAGGTCGAGGATCGTGAAGGGGGCGGGCGCGCGAATGTGGCGCAGCAGTGCCGCGACGTTCTGGCTCACGTCGTGATCGCGCGTGCCCTCGCGGAACGACTCGGCGTTGCGCTGGTAATGGTCGAGCGTGCCGCCGGTGATCCGCGCGAGCTCGTGGGGGTCGAGTTTCATCGCGCTATTTTCGCTCGCGGAGGGAGACGATGTCGACACGCTGGCATGGCTCCCCGCCCCGAATACCGGGAAGTACCATGTGCTCCGGCATCGCGGGCCCGGTTGTCCACGGTATTATTCGCCCGATGAACGCACCCGAAGAGTTGCACCCGTTCGACTCGGCCATCGCCGCGGCGAGCGGCCCGCTCGAAACGAAAGTGATCGCGTGGCGGCGCGACCTGCACGCGCACCCCGAGCTCGGCAACCGCGAGT
>JBDTXQ010000019.1:0-15245 GCA_040006115.1 Usitatibacter sp. | reverse complement strand
AGCAGCTTCGAGAACGCGAGCACGATGGTGGTGATGAGGAAGAGGAGCAGGCCCAGCTCGATCAGGGACGACGTGTAGAGATCGCCGACCGCCTCGGTGAACTCGTTGGCGAGCGCGGAGGCGATCGAGTTGCCGGGGGCGAAGAGGGAAGCCTTCAGCTGGTGCGCGTTGCCGATCACGAAGGTGACCGCCATGGTCTCGCCGAGCGCGCGGCCCAGGCCCAGCATGACGCCGCCGATCACGCCGACCTTGGTGAACGGCAGCACCACGCGCCACACGACTTCCCAGGTCGTGGATCCCAGGCCGTAGGCCGATTCCTTCAGCATCGGCGGGACGATCTCGAACACGTCGCGCATCACCGCCGTGATGAAGGGAATCACCATCACCGCGAGGATGATTCCGGCGGTGAGCATGCCGATGCCCATGGGAGGCCCGGAGAAGAGCGCGCCCAGACCGGGCACGTTGCCGAGGGTCCTGGCGATGAGCGGCTGCGCGTATTGCTGGAAGAGGGGCGCGAAGATGAAGAGCCCCCACATGCCGTAGATGATGCTCGGGATCGCCGCCAGCATCTCGATCGCGGTGCCGAGCGGGCGGCGCAGCCACACCGGCGAGAGCTCGGTCAAGAAGATCGCGATGCCGAAGCTCACCGGGATCGCGATGGCGAGCGCAATCCCGGAAGTCACGACGGTGCCGACGATCGGCACGAGCGCGCCGAAATCCTCCTGAACCGGATCCCAGTTCTCGTTGAAGAGAAAGGCGAGGCCGAACTTGTGCAGCGACGCGGAGCTCCCCGCGAAGAGCGACACGAGGATCGCGGCGAGGAGGCTGAAGACGAGCAACGCGAAGAACCGGGTGACGTACCGGAAAATCGCGTCCATGAGGGCGTTGTTTCTGCGCACGCTGGGCCTGGGGGCGTGTTCGGAGGCGATCGCCGGGAAATCGGCGATCCTGGCGCCCCCATTATCCATCACCGCGCTCATGAGGTTCGCGGCCCGTCGCGGGCCGCGACGTCTCGGGGGTAAATCAGTAGACCGGCTTGCCGCCGGAATCCTTCACCACTTTCCACGCGGCCTGGATCTCCTTCACCACGGGCTCGGGCATCGGCACGTAGTCGAGCTCCTCCGCCATCTTCGTGCCGTTCTTGAACGACCATTCGAAGAACTTGAGCACTTCGCGGCCGGATTCCGGCTTGTCCTGGGTCTGGTGGACGAGGATGAACGAGGCGCCGGTGATCGGCCAGCTCTTCTCGCCCGCCTGGTCGGTGAGCACCACCCCCATGCCGGGTACCGACTTCCAGTCCGCGCCGGCCGCCGCGGACTTGAAAGTCGCGTCGTCGGGCTCGACGAACTTGCCCGCCTTGTTCTGCATCATCCCGTAGGAGAGTTTGTTCTGCTTCGCATAGGCGTACTCGACATAGCCGAGCGAGCTGTCGATCTTCTGCACATAGGAGGCGACACCCTCGTTGCCCTTGCCGCCCACGCCCGCGGGCCACTTGACCGCGGTGCCCTCGCCCACCATCGTCTTGAACTCGGGGCTCGCCTTCGAGAGGTAATTGGTCCAGAGGAACGTGGTGCCGGATCCGTCGGAGCGATGCACGACCGTGATGGCGGCGTCGGGCAGCTTCGCGCCGGGATTCAGCTTCGCGATCGCGGGGTCGTTCCACTTGGTGACCTTGCCCATGTAAATGTCGGCGAGCAGCGGGCCGGTGAACTTGAGCTCGGCGGGCTTCAGGCCCTTCACGTTGTAGACCGGCACGACGCCGCCCATGATGGCCGGGAACTGGACGAGGCCTTGCTTCTGCAGGTCTTCCGGCTTCATCGGCATGTCGGACGCGCCGAAGTCGACGGTCTTCGCGGTGATCTGCTTGATGCCGCCGCCGGAGCCGATCGACTGGTAGTTCATGCCGCTGCTAGTCGCCTTCTTGTACGCGTCGGCCCACTTGGCGTAGATCGGGTACGGAAACGTGGCGCCCGCGCCGGTGATGTCGACGGCGAACGCGGACGTGGCGATTGCGGCCGCGGCGACCAGCGCCGGGGCCAGGATGCGTGCGATGCGCATTGGATTTTCCCTCTGTCGGTTGATGCAGAGGAATATACGCACGCCGTGTGACAGTTCAGTGACCGAGGGTGAGCGCCCCGGTGATGTCGCCGGTTTTCGCTCGTACGCCCGGAAGGGGTTCAAGGTCGAAACGCCGAGTGATGAGCTTCAGGATCGAGGTCGTGTCGTAGGACGTGTGGTCCACGTAGCCGCGTTTCGCGAAAGGCGAAACGATGATCGTCGGCACGCGCGTCCCCGGTCCCCAGCGGTCGCCCCAACCGGACCCCGAGGGCGGCGGCACGTGGTCCCAATAGCCGCCGTTCTCGTCGTACGTGACGATCACCACCATGTTCTTCCATTGCGGGCTCTTCTCGAGGCGCTCGAGCAGCTCCGCGATATGGATGTCTCCGCGCTGGATGTCGGTGTAGCTCGGGTGCTGCGTGAGCCTGCCCGCGGGCTTGTAGAACGCGACCTGCGGAAGCATGCCGCGGTCGATGGCCTCGAGGAAATCGTCGCCGTCCTTCAGGTGGCGCGCGCGATCGGCGCTGCCGGGGGCGAAGCGCGCGAAATAGTTGAACGGCTGGTGGTGCGGCTGGAAGTTGGGGCTCTCGCCCTCGCGGTTGTAGATGATGGCGCGCTTGTCGGCGGGCGGGCGGCGGCCGTCGGCGAGCGCCGCGTTCCACGCGCCGGCGTACCACGCCCACGAGACGTCCTTCGCGGAGAGCGTGTCGCCGATCGTCTTCGCGGTCTGCGGGGGCACCGGATGCTTGGACGCGTCGGCCAGGTCGAGGCTCGCACCCGCCGCGGGCGCAATGCCGCTCGGCTGGTACGGGGCCTGTAACGTGTTGACGGCATACCCGTCGGGCGTTACCTGCCCGTCGAAGAGATGCGGTGGCCCGGTCATGACGGAGGCCGGCGAGTCGGGGCGCCTCTTGAGCAAGCTGTGCGCATCGAGCTGCGCGCGCATCGACGCCGGCGCGTCGGCGAACACCGGCGTGCACGCGCAGATGAGCCATTGGTGGTTGAGGAACGAGCCGCCGAAAGCGCCCATGAAGAAGTTGTCGGCGAGCGTGTAGCGCTGCGCCCACTTCCACATCCGCTGCGGCGAGCCGTCGTAGTAGCCCATCGCCCACGCTCCGACCGTCGTCATCGCGACGAACTTGTTGTTGCGCCCGCCGTTGATCTGCTCGATGTTCTGCCAGTAGTTGTGGATCGGGCTCGGCACGATCTCGTCGATGCGCCGCGACACCGGGGGCTGGTCGATCCGAAACGGGCCGTTGGGAAGCGCCGACGGATACCGCGCGTCGGGCTTGCTGGCGGCGTACACCGGGGGCAATTGCACGAGGGGCGTGCCGTCGTGGTCGAGCTGCGTCTTCTGCTCGGCGGTGGCGTTCGCGACGCCGTTCGCGCCGGGGAACATCCCATACATGTTGTCGAAGCTGTGGTTCTCGGCGTAGATCACGACGATGGTCTGGATGGCGTCGAGCCGCGGTCCGCCCGCGGGAATCGCGGCGCACCCGGCGAGGACGAAGAGAGCAAGCGGTGCGAATCGATGGCGTGACATGGAATCTCCTCGAGTCCGGCGGTTGTTTCCCGTGTTCTTGTTCGCGCCGAGTATACCTAGAACACCTCGCGCGCCTCGGGATACAGGCGCGTCAATATCGCACTCGACGCGGCGGCGAGCTCGGGCTCGAGGTGCGCGGCGAGTGCCACCTCGCCCTCGCCGTCCGCGGCCATTCGACCTGCGGCCACGAGCGCGCCTTGCCTCGCGCGCACCTCGGCGTCGACGAGCGCGAGCCAGTGGGACGGCGCCTCGCCTTCGCTCCAGTCGCCGCGCCCGCGTCCGTAGTGCGCGATCGCGAGATAGCGCAGCAGCGCCGCGCGCGCCTGCTGCGCCAGTAATTCCGGCGTCCATCGCACGCGGCCGTCTTCCTGGCCCTGCAGGATGTTGTACGCGCGCGCAGCGCCGCCGGCGCCGAGCGCGCCGAGGATCGCGCCGACCAGCATGCCCGCGCCCAGGGTGAGCCCGCCCGCGGAGAGGTCGGCGGCGAGGCCGCCCGCGGCGCCGGTGAGGACGCCGCCCACGAAGCCCGTGCCCGCCACGTCGGCGGGCATCGCCACTTCGAATTGCCCGGCGGTGCGCGCGAGGATGCGCTGCAGCGCGCGCTCGCCGAGCCCGTGCAGCGCGATCAGCCGCTCGGTATCGTCGCGCACGCGCTCATCGAAGCGCTTCACGAGCGCTTCCATGGCGGCATCCACGGACGAGTCCGTGCCCCGCTGGCCCGAACGCGCGCGCGCGATCCACTGCAGCGCGCGTTGCGCGAGCGCGCCGGCGTCGAGCCGTTCCGGCACGAGCTCGCGGTCGACGAGGGTCGCGGCGAGGAGCTGCGCCATGGAATTCATCGAGGCGCGGAAGATCGCGAGGTTGCGGCTGCGCCACGCCGCGCGCAGCCGCTCCATCTCGGGCCCTTTCTCCGCGTCGAGGAGTGCGCCCGCGGCTCTCAGCAATCGGTCCTCCTGCACCCAGCAGCGCGCGAACGCGTCGAGCGTGATGACGTCGCGGTGGGCGACGTGAGCCGCGAGGAGGTGGCTCCAGCGCTCTTCGTCGGCCTTCTCCGCGTCGCGGCTGCGCGGCGGCCCCACCTGGTTCAACAGCAGCAGCACCGGCTTGCCGGTCCATTCCAGGATCGCGAGCTCCGCGGCGATGTACCCCACGGAAGACGGATCCTCGGCGCCGTTCACGAGGTAGAGCACCACGTCGCTCTCGTCGCGCACGTTGCGCACCGCCTGCTGGCTGCAGAAGAAGGGCCGGTCGGCGAGCCGGTCCCAGACCTGCGTCTGCAGCCACGCGAGCGGATTGCCGCTCGCGCGGAGGCGCTTGGCGAGCCGCGCGCTGTCGCCGAAGCCGGGCGTATCCCAGAGGTAGAGCAGGTCGCCCTGGGGGGTATCGAGAAGCGCGTGGCGCTCTGCCGCCTCGGTCACGTGCGGGCGATCCGCGACCTCGCCGATGTCGCGCTTCAGCAGAGTGCGCACGAGCGCGGTCTTGCCGACGTTGGTATGCGCGACGATGCTGAGCTGCACGCTCACGATTCGAGGCTCGTGAACGCGGGCTTCAATCCGCGCGCCTCGACGAAGCGCCGCCACAGCTCGCGGCGCTCCGCGACGCGCGCGGGCGATCCCGCCATGCGACCGGTATAGGGCGCCTCGTCGATCACGACCATGAGCTGGGCATGCGGGCGCGAGGCGGCGATCCAGTCGCGCGCCGCGGCGATCACCTTGCCGTGATTCTCGTCCTCGGGCGTGGAGGCGAGGCTGAAAGGCATTACCACGATCTGTGGGCCTTGCGAATCCTCCGCGCCGAGCGCGTCGACGTAGCGATCTTCTTCGCCGTACGGAACGCTCGCGCGCGCGTGCACGTCGAGCGCTCCTCCGGTTGCCGAGGCAAGCCAGGCGATGAGGCGCGCGAGCGCTGGCGGCGAAAGCTCGCACGCATAGGGCGCGATGATCGCGGAAGCCTTGGCCATCGCGCCGTCGACTTGCGCGAACGAAGTGCGGAAGTACGCGGCGAGGGAAGCCGGCAGCGGCGCGTGCCGTTGCAGCCGCAGCGTCCGCGCCGCGGCGGCGAGCGCCAGGACGAGGCGCGGCAGAACGACATAGATGAGCGCGGAGGCGGCCATCAGATGGATCCAGCGCGCCGCGCTCTCGCCGCCGCCGCCCGCGCGCCAACGCGTGGACTCGAGATGCGCGACGTCGGGCACCGCGATGCCGGTCATCCACGAGGCCGGCCCATAGAGGGCCGCGAGGAGCGTGCCTGCGCCCGAAGCGTCGAGGAAGGTGCTCTCCCATCCGGCCTGGTAGTCGAGCGCGATGCCGCGCACGTAGAGCCCGGCGATGAGCCCCACGCCCACGGCCGCGGCCGCCATGTGGAAAAGGACCGTGGCGCGCGCGACGAGGAGCGGCCGGGCGCCCTCGAACCACTCGCGCGCGAAAGCCTGCAGCGCGTCGGCGAGCGGGGTGTTGAAATGGCGCGAGCGCGCGATGAGGCGGGAGGCGAGGCCTGGCCCCACGCCCGCGACCCAAGTCCGAAGCGTTCCGGGCGTGGCGCGCGCGGGGCGCAGCGCCGCAAAGAGCAGGAAGGCATAGACGGCGAAGTTCCACGCGACCAGCCCCAGCAGCGGAAACGCGAGCACGTTGATGCGCCGCGTCCCGTCGAGCGCGGAAAGCGAGGCGCCCAGCGCGAGTCCCAGGGCGATGAGACCCACCATCAGCGCGAATGGTGGATCGAGAAGCGCCAGCACGTGCGTCACGAAGGGATAGCGTGCGGCGATGCGCGCGAGGATGGGACGCGAGCGCTCGGCGAGGAGGCGCGGCGCATTCGCGGGCAATCCCGCGATCGCCGCCACGGCCACCCCGCCTGCCGGGACGGCACGCATCGCCTCGCGAGCGGCCGCGGCGCGATCGGCCGACGGGACGATCGCGGCATCGCGATCGGATTCCTCGATCGCCTTCACCAGCAGGACCCGCCGCAGGTCTTCTTCGCGCATGGTGTGATTCTGCCTGTTTTGCGCCGCGTCCCGATGTAAGCTTTCCGGATGGATCCCTCGATTCCCCGTGAAGTCGGCAATCCCCACGATCCCGACGCCGATCCGCTCGAGACCCGCGAGTGGATCGAGGCCCTCGACGCGCTGATCGCCTCCGGAGGCCCGGAGCGCGCGACCTTCCTGCTGCGCCGGTTGCTGCAGCACGCGCGCACGCGCCGCGTCCCGCTGCCGCGGGTGCTCGCCACGCCGTACGTGAATACGATCCCGCTCGCGGAACAGCCGCCCTACCAGGGCAACCTTGAGATCGAATCGCGCCTGTCAGCGCTGGTGCGCTGGAACGCGCTCGCCATGGTGGTGCGCGCCAACCGCGCGAGCGGCGAGCTGGGCGGGCACATCGCGAGCTACGCCTCTGCGGCGGACCTCTTCGAGGTGGGCTTCAATCATTTCTTCCGCGCCGGCGCCGATGGCGACCTCGTCTATTTCCAGCCGCACTCCGCGCCGGGAGTCTACGCGCGCGCTTTCCTCGAAGGCCGGCTTACCGAGGAGCAGCTCGACAACTACCGGCGCGAGACCGGCGGGCAGGGCCTCTCCTCGTATCCGCACCCGTGGCTCATGCCGAACTTCTGGCAGTTCCCCACCGGCTCGATGGGGCTGGGGCCGCTCTTCGCGATCTACCAGGCGCGCTTCATGCGCTACCTCCACCATCGCGGATTGCTCGATGCAACCGCCCGCAAGGTGTGGGCGTTCGTCGGAGACGGCGAGATGGACGAGCCCGAGGCGCTCGCCGGACTCGCGCTCGCCGCGCGCGAGAAGCTCGACAACCTCGTGCTGGTGGTCAACTGCAACCTGCAGCGTCTCGACGGCCCGGTGCGTGGCAACGGCTCCATCATCCAGGAGCTCGAGGGATTGTTCGCCGGCGCGGGCTGGAACGTGGTGAAGCTCCTCTGGAGCGGAGACTGGGACCCGCTCTTCGCGCGCGACGCGCACCAATGGCTCGAGAAGCGCTTCCTCGAAACGGTGGACGGCGAGTTCCAGACCTACGCCGCGACCGATGGCGCGTTCAACCGCGAGCACTTCTTCAACAAGTATCCCGAGCTGCAGCAGCTGGTCGCGCACCTGTCCGACGACGACATCGATCGCCTGCGCCGCGGGGGGCACGACCCGGTGAAGATCTTCTCCGCCTACTGGCACGCGTCGCGCCACACGGGACAGCCCACGGTGATCCTCGCCAAGACCAAGAAGGGCTACGGCATGGGGACCGCGGCGCAGGGCCGCATGACCGGCCACCAGCACAAGAAGCTCGACACCGAGCAGCTCATGGCCTTCCGCGACCGCTTCGCGCTGCCGATCGACGACGCGCAGTGCGATGCGTGCGCGTTCGTGCGCCCCTCCCGTGAAGCGCCCGAGATGGCGTACCTGCACGCGCGCCGCGAGAAGCTGGGCGGCTATCTGCCGGCGCGCTCGACGCGCGCCGAAGCGCTCGCCACTCCCGCGGCCGCGGCGTTCGCGAAGTTCGCGCTCGAAGCCAACGGCAAGGAAATGTCCACCACGGTCGCCTACGTGCGAATGGTGGGCGCCTTGCTGAAAGATCCGTTGCTGGGCAAGCGCATCGTGCCGATCATCGCGGATGAGGCGCGCACTTTCGGAATGGCGGATCTCTTCCGCCAGATCGGCATCTACTCGCCGATCGGCCAGCTCTACCGGCCCGAGGACCAGCACACGCTCTCCTACTACAAGGAGTCGACCGACGGGCAGATCCTCGAGGAGGGGATCAATGAGGCCGGCGCGCTCGCCTCATGGGTCGCGGCGGCCACGAGCTATTCGGCGCACGGCCAGGCGATGCTGCCGATGTATATCTACTACTCGATGTTCGGGTTCCAGCGCGTGGGCGACGAGATCTGGGCGGCGGCCGATTCACGCTCGCGCGGGTTCCTGTTCGGCGCGACGGCGGGCCGCACGACGCTCTCGGGCGAGGGCCTGCAGCACCAGGACGGCACCAGCCACCTGGTGGCCTCCACGATCCCCAACTGCCGCGCCTACGATCCGTGCTTCGCCTACGAGCTCGCGGTGATCCTCGAGGACGGCATGCGGCGCATGCTCGGCGACCAGGAAGACGTTTTCTACTACGTGACGTTGATGAACGAGAGCTACGCGATGCCCTCGATGCCGCAGGGTGCCGCCGAAGGGATCCTGCGCGGCATGTACAAGGCACGGGGCGCGAAGGGCGGGAAGGCGCAAGTGCGCTTGCTGGGCGCGGGGACGATCCTGAACGAGGTGCTCGCCGCGGCCGAGCTGCTGGAAAAGGATTGGGGCATCGGGGCGGATGCCTACTCGGTGACGAGCTTCACCGAGCTGCGGCGCGAGGCCATGGAAGTTTCGCGGCGCAATCGTCATTGCGGTGGCGACGGGCCGACCTGGGTGCAGAAGCAACTTCCCAAGAACGGGATCGCGGTGATCGCGGCGAGCGACTACGTGAGCGCGGTCGCCGACCTCATCCGCCCGTGGATCGCCGATCCATACACGGCGCTGGGGACGGACGGCTTTGGGCGAAGCGATACGCGCGCCAAGCTGCGCAGGTTCTTCGAGGTGGATCGGCACTCGGTGGTGCTCGCCGCGCTCGCGCATCTGGGCGATGCGCGGGTCGGTGAAGCCGCCAGGCGATACGACGTCCTGCTGGAGGCGAAGCCGCCGTGGACGCGCTGACCTGCCGAGCGCTCAGCGCGCGAGGGCGGTCCTCAGCATCGAAAGGGCGATCGTCGAATCCTCGGCGTCCTGGGCCTTCTGCGTCTCCTTGGCGAGGCCCACGAGGCCGAACAGGGTGCTGAAGAACTGGTGCGACGGGTCGCAGTCGAGCTCGCGAAGCATGCGATCGATTCGGGCGTTGGCCATTTGTTTTCCTTGGGGATGCATGGACGCAGTGTGGTTGCGCGCGCCCGCCGGGTCTGTGGAATACGGCACAATCCCGCCCCGCGCTTCATTTCACGCGTAATCGAAACCCGGGCTTCAGCGCCCAACGCCGTGGAGCGCGCGTTCGCGGTTCATCGGGAACTGCGCAGCGCGACGGCGGTGATGAGGAAGGATAGCGCGGCGAGGAGCGCTCCCGCGAAGAATGTCGCCGCGGGGCCCACGAAGTGCCACAGCGCGCCGGCGAGGGCGCTCGCGGCCAGCATCGCGATGCCGCTCAAGAGGTTGAATGCGCCGAACGCGGTCCCGCGCAGGTCGGGCGGCGCCGCCTTCGCGACCATCGCCGCGAAGACCCCTTGCGTGAATCCCATGTGCAGGCCCCACAGCGCGACGCCCGCCGCGAGCATGGCGAGAGACGATGCCGAGGCGAGCACGATGTCCGCGGCCACCAGGAAAGCGAGGCCCACGAAGAGGAGCGTTCGCGATGACATCCGGTCGGCGAGGCGGCCGACAGGGTAGGCCGTGAAGGAATACACCACGTTCATGCCGACGAGCACGAGAGGCGCGTAGGCGGCATGCATGCCGAGATCGGCTCCTCGCAAGATGAGGAACGCCTCGCTGAAGCGGGCGAGCGTCATCGCGGTGGCGGCGGCGGTGATCCTCCAGAAAGCGGCGCCCAGGCGCGCGAGGGTCGCGCGATCGAGGCGGATCGCGCGCGTGCCGGGAGCCGGCGGTGCATCGGGCTCCCGGACCCCGAACGCGATGAGGAGGAAGGCGAGCATCCCCGGAATCACCGCGACCCAGAACACCGCGCGGAAATCATCGTTCCACGCGAGCATCAATGCCATCGCGAGGAGCGGCCCGGAGAAAGCGCCGATGGTGTCGAGCGACTGGCGCAGGCCGAACGCGGCGCCGCGAATCTCCGGCGGCGTGAGGTCCGCGATCAGCGCGTCGCGCGGCGCGCCGCGAATGCCCTTGCCGATGCGATCGATGAAGCGCGCCCCGAAGACCAGCATCGGCCCCGTGGCCAGGGCGAAGAGCGGCTTCGAGAACGCTCCCAGCCCGTAGCCGAACGCGGTGATCGCCTTCCTCTTCCCCCATCGATCGGAAAGCGCGCCGGAGAATACCTTCACGATGAGCGCGGTCGACTCCGCGACACCCTCGATCACGCCCACGGTGAGCGCGCTCGCGCCCAGGGTCATCGTGAGGTAGAGGGGAAGCAGCGCGTGGATCATCTCCGAGGAGATGTCCATGAGGAGGCTCACGAAACCGAGCACCCAGACGCCGCGCGGGATGGCGGTAGAGAAGGTCATCGCCCATTATTCGGTTAGGATCGGCTTTTCTCCAAGCGTTGATTCGGATGACGTTGCAGAAGCTCATCGGGATC
Source organism: Usitatibacter sp. (assembly GCA_040006115.1). Classification (GTDB taxonomy): domain Bacteria; phylum Pseudomonadota; class Gammaproteobacteria; order Burkholderiales; family Usitatibacteraceae; genus Usitatibacter. The sequence continues at coordinate 4,376 of JBDTXQ010000019.1, read as the reverse complement.
GAGTTGCCGATCGTCCAGGCGCCCATGGCCGGCGTGCAGGCAAGCGCCCTCGCCATCGCGGTGAGCAACGCGGGCGGGCTCGGTTCGCTGCCGTGCGCGATGCTCTCGCCGGAGGCGATTCGCAAGGCGCTCGCCGCGATTCGCGCCGCGACTTCGAGGCCCTTCAACGTGAATTTCTTCTGTCACGTGAATCCCGGGGCCGACGCGGCGCGCGACAGCGCCTGGCGCGCGGCGCTGGCACCGTTCTATGGCGAATACGGCATCGACCCGGCGGGGATCGCCGCAGGTCCCGGGCGCGCGCCCTTCGGGCCGGAGGCCGCCGACATCCTCGACGAGTTCAGGCCGGCGGTGGTGAGCTTCCACTTCGGCCTGCCGCCGCCCGCGCTCCTCGCGCGCGCCAAGGCGTGCGGCGCGAAGGTATTTTCCTCCGCGACCACGGTCGACGAAGCGCGCTGGCTCGAGGATCACGGCGTCGACGTCGTCATCGCGCAGGGACTCGAAGCGGGGGGCCATCGCGGCATGTTCCTTACCGACGACCTCACCACGCAGGTCGGCACGTTCGCACTGCTGCCGCAAGTGCTGCGCGCTGTGAAGGTGCCGGTGGTCGCGGCGGGCGGCATCGCCGATGCGAAGGGAGTAGCCGCCGCGCTCGCGCTCGGCGCCGCGGGCGCTCAGGTCGGGACCGCGTACCTGCTGTGCCCGGAAGCCACCACGAGCGCCGTGCATCGCGCCGCGCTGAAGGGCGAGGGCGCGCGCCACACGGCGCTCACCAACATCTTCACCGGCCGGCCCGCGCGCGGCATCGTCAACCGCATCATGCGGGAGGTCGGGCCGATGAGCGCCGCGGCCCCCGCCTTCCCGCTGGCGGGGAGCGCCGTGGCGCCGCTTCGCGCGAGCGCGGAGAAGGCAGGGAGCGGTGATTTCTCGCCGCTCTGGTCGGGACAGAACGCGACCGGTTGCCGCGAGATCCCGGCGGCGGAGCTCACGCGCTTGCTCGCCGGGAAATCCGCTCGCCCTAGGGCGTGATGGATCGTGTGTACGTGAGCGGGAACGATCCGCCGTAGTTTCCCTGGCAGGTTCCCGCGCTGCACGCGAGCGTTCCGTTCTCGAACGTTCGCACCCAGAGGCCCGTGACCGGCAGTCCCCGGTAGGTGTGCGCGCCGGTAATCGCTTCGCCGGTGGTGACGTTGGTACGCGTCGACGACGGCAGGCTCGCGAGCGTGCCGGCGTCCAGGCCCTCGAGAGAGATCCAGCCGTGCTTCATGGTGGGCAGCTCGAGGGCTTCGCCGCCGAACGCGCGATTGAACGATCCGAGCGCCGGGGTTTGCGGCGGCAATGGCACGAACACGGTGAAGTTGCTGCGCACGTCGAAGACCGATGCGGCGGCGCACATTGTCCAGCGTTTGGTGCCTGGCGGGCAAAGGAAGCCGCAGCCCTGGTTGTTGTCGATGCGCTCCACTCGCGATTCACGGTCGCGAGCGACGACGGCGATCGGCTCGCCCGCCGCGGGATCAAGGTGCGAAGAGCATTCCGGATACCACCGGAAGGGCCGGGTGAAAGGCGCCGCCGCGCCAGCGGTCGTCACGTAGAACTCGCGGGTCGGGAAAGTCGTTACGAAGTCGGTCTTCGAGCGCGTCGCATCGTCGACGATGAATTCCCCGCTCCAGGACGAGCGCATCAGCGCTGCGCTCACCGCGTCCACGGGCCGCGTCCACACCGAGCGGTAGAAGAAGCCGTTCGCGATCGCCTGGCTCACCGGGTCGATCTCGGCCGCGTTGAAGTCGGCGTCGCTCCCGCCAAGAGTGCGCGGCATCGGGCGCGAGGAAAGCTGCGCGAGCGCGTCCGCGTTCACGGTGAAGTCCATGCCGCTCGCGACGTTGATGAGCGTGAGCGTTCCCGACAGCCCGCCGCTCGGCGTGTCGAGGACCGGCGAGACGAGGCCTGCTTGCAGCGCGGCGCAGTTGGCGGGCACGCCATTGGCGTCTCGCGCGAGGTTCGCGGCGCTCGCGCTCGGCAGCGTGCCGAGCTCGATCAGCTCGACAAAGCCTTCGCGGGTGCGGTCGAGCCCATCGCCGGCGGCATCGGCTTGCGCCCCGATGTAGGTGACGTTGCGAAAATCGATGCCTTCGGGCGGGATCGGCGGATTGGTGCAGCTCGCGTCGAAAGTCACGAGGCGCGCGGGCGACGCGGTGTCCGCCGACGCGGGGACCACGCCCGCGGTCCAGACGTCGCCGGGATTGAGATACACGTGAAAGCGCAGCACGGGGCGCGCGTTGCGCCCTTCGCGGAAACGCACTTGCACCACCTTGGCGTCCGCCGTGTGGTTCACCACTGAGATGAGCGTGTTGAACGGGTTGCCGCCCGCCGACTGGACTGTGTAGTACGGATAGATGAGCGCTTGGCCCAGCCCGTCGGGATTGAGGTAGACGCCGGCCGCGGAGGTTGCGACCACCAGCGCGAGCGCCGCCACGACCCATGTGCGCAATGAAGTCATGCCGAAATCTTACCCCGTTGGCGCGTGACGCGAGAGCGCCCACAGCACGTGCTCGCGCACGAGCGGCGAGGCATGTCCGAGCCGAGCGCGAAGCGCCGCGGTGACCGCGGCTGAGCGCGGCGCGTTGCCGAGCGCCACCGCGATGTTGCGCAGCCATCTCTCATGGCCGACGCGCCGGATGGCGGAGCCCTCGAGGCGTTTCGCGAATTCCTCCTCGGTCCACGCGAAGAGATCGACAAGCTCGGCCGAGTCCAGGCCGTTGCGCACGGCGAAGTCGGGATCGTTCGCGACCTTCGCGTACTTGTTCCACGGGCAGACGAGCTGGCAATCGTCGCAGCCGTAGATGCGGTTCCCCATGAGCGGCCGCAGCGCCTCTGGAATGGCGCCGTGGTGCTCGATGGTGAGATAGGAGATGCAGCGGCGCGCGTCGAGCTGGTAGGGCGCCACGATCGCCGCGGTCGGGCAGATCGCGATGCAGCGCGCGCACGTGCCGCAATGCTCGGTGACCGGCCCATCCTTTGCCAGGTCGAGGCTCACGAAGAGCTCGCCCAGGAAGAAGAGCGAGCCCGCGTCGCGCGAGAGCAGCAGCGTGTGCTTGCCGCGCCAGCCCAGGCCGCTCCTCGAAGCGAGCGAGACTTCCATCACCGGCGCGCTGTCGGTGAACACCCGGTAGTGGAAAGGCCCGAGCTCCTCCACCATGCGATCGGCCAGCGCCTGCAATTTGGCGCGCAGCACCTTGTGGTAATCGCGACCGAGCGCGTAGCGCGAGATGAACGCCGCGTCCGGATCCTCGATCACCTCCCACGAGTCGCGGGCCTCGGCGGGCGTGTAGTTCAGGCGCGCGGTGATGACGGACACGGTGCCGGGGACGAGCTCGGCGGGGCGCGCGCGGCGCGCCCCGTGGCGTGCCATATAATCCATCTCGCCGTGCCAGCCGCGGCCGAGCCACTCGACGAGGCGCGCTTCCTCTTCCGCGAGCTCGGTGCCCGCGATCGCGATCGCGTCGAATCCCAGCTCGCGGCCCCAGCGCTTCACGCGCTCTTCCACGCTCGCTTCCTGAACTGCGGTGTGCATCCTTCGATGGTAGCGCTGAAAACGAATCTCCCCGACGAGCAGGCGACGCTCGCGCTCGGCGCGGCGCTCGCCTCGGCGCTCGAGCCTGGCCTCGTGATCTACCTCAGCGGTGAGCTCGGCGCCGGCAAGACCACGCTCGCGCGCGGGCTGCTTCGTGCGCTCGGGCACACAGGCGCCGTGAAAAGCCCCACCTATGCTCTTGTTGAAGTTTATGAGGTTTCGAGGTTACACTTGCATCACTTTGATTTTTATAGGTTCCGGGACCCGAGGGAATGGATCGACGCCGGCTTTCGGGAGAGCTTCAACGGGCGCACTGTGAGCCTGATCGAATGGCCGGAAAGGGCCGCTGGACATCTGCCGCCCGCGGACCTGCAAATCGCCCTGGGATTGCTCGCGACCGGGCGCTCTGCCGAGCTCACCTCGAGCACGACAGCGGGACAGAAATGCCTCGCGCGAGTGGAAGAGCGCCTGCGCACCGCTTCCTGAAGCTCGTCGTCCTCGCGCTCGTCCTCTTCGCCGCCACCGATTCCGTCGCCGCGGAGAAGATCCTCGCCTCGCGCGTGTGGCCCGCGCAGGAATACACGCGCGTCACGCTCGAGTCCGCGAAACCGGTGCGCCACCAGTTCTTCTTCGTGAACAATCCCGAGCGCCTCGTGGTGGACCTCGAGGGGGTCGAGCTCGACGCCGAGCTGAAGGGCCTCCCGGCGAAGGTCGGCGCGAACGATCCCTACATCCAGGCGGTGCGCGTGGGCATGAACCGGCCCAACGTCGTGCGCGTGGTGTTCGACCTGAAGACCGAGGTGAAGCC
>JBDTXQ010000018.1:0-15519 GCA_040006115.1 Usitatibacter sp. | reverse complement strand
CCGCGCCGGGCGCGACATCGTGATCGCGGTGGCGAGCGCGCGCGACCTCACCAAGGAGCGCTCGGTGTCCCTCGACGGCATCGAGCTCGTGCCCACCGCGGGCCACATCGTCGAGCGCTCCGACATCGACATCGTGGTCGAGCTGATCGGCGGCGAGACCGCGGCGCGCGACCTGGTGCTGCGCGCGATCGAGGCCGGCAAGCACGTGGTCACGGCCAACAAGGCGCTCCTCGCCAAGCACGGCACCGAGATCTTCTCCGCGGCCCACAGGACCGGCGTGATGGTCGCCTTCGAGGGCTCGGTGGCCGGCGGCATCCCCATCATCAAGGCGATCCGCGAGGGGCTCACCGCGAACCGCATCGAGTGGATCGCCGGGATCATCAACGGCACCTGCAACTACATCCTCTCGGAGATGCGCGACAAGGGGCTGCCGTTCGACATGGTGCTGGCGGAAGCGCAGCGGCTGGGTTACGCCGAGGCCGACCCGGCGTTCGACGTCGAGGGAATCGACGCCGCGCACAAGCTCACCATCCTCGCGGCGATCGCGTTCGGGATCCCGATGCAGTTCGCCAAGGCATACACCGAGGGCATCACCAACCTCACCGCCATCGACCTGAAGTACGCGGAAGGGCTCGGCTATCGCATCAAGCTGATCGGTCTCACGCGCCGCACGCCGAAGGGCATCGAGCTGCGCGTGCACCCCACGCTCATTCCGGCGCGCCGGCTCATCGCCAACGTCGAAGGCGTGATGAACGCGGTGCTGGTGAAGGGCGACGCGGTCGGGCCTACGCTCTTCTACGGCCGCGGCGCGGGCGCTGAGGCCACCGCGAGCGCCGTCGTCGCGGACCTGGTCGACGTGACGCGCATGGCGACCTCGGACCCGGAGCATCGCGTGCCGCACCTCGCCTTCCAGCCCGACCGGCTCGCCGACACGCCAATCCTCGCCATGGAGGACATCGAGACCGGCTATTACCTCAGGCTGCGCGCGCTCGACCGCGCGGGCGTGCTCGCCGACGTGACGCGCATCTGCGCCGACCTCTCCATCTCCATCGACGCGATCTTCCAGAAGGAGGCGGGCGAGGGCGAGGACCAGGTCGACGTCGTGATCCTCACCCACCGCACGCTCGAGAAGAACGTGAACGCGGCGTTGCGCCGCATCGAGGCGCTGCCCACCATTCCCGCCCCCGTGGTGAGGATCAGGCTCGAAGAGCTGCTTTGAAGTACGTCAGCACGCGGGGCCATTCCGCAGCGCGGTCCTTCACCGACATCCTCCTCGAAGGCCTCGCGCCCGACGGCGGCCTCATGGTCCCGGAGCAATGGCCGCGCATCATGCCGGTGAAGCTGCAGGCGATGCGCGACCTCGCGTATCCGCAGCTCGCCTTCGAGATCCTGCGCTTCTTCGCCGACGACTATCCCGGCGCGGAGCTGAAGAAGGCGGTGTACGACACGTATACCGCGGAGAATTTCGGCACGCCCGAGATCACCCCGCTGCGCACGCTCGAGCCCGGGCTGCACATCCTCGGACTATCCAACGGCCCCACGCTCGCTTTCAAGGACATCGCGATGCAGCTCATCGGGCGGCTCTTCGAGCAGGTACTGGCGAAGCAGGACCGCACGCTCAACATCCTGGGCGCCACCAGCGGCGACACCGGCTCGGCCGCCGAGCACGCGCTGAAGGGCATGGAGCGCATCAGAGTCTTCATGCTCTCGCCGCAGGGACGCATGAGCGCGTTCCAGCGCGCGCAGATGTACGCGCTGCAGGACGCCAACATTTTCAACATCGCCATCGAAGGCATGTTCGACGATTGCCAGGACGTGGTGAAAGCGGTTTCCTCGGACCTCGCGTTCAAGGAGCGCCATCGCCTCGGCGCGGTAAATTCCATCAACTGGGCGCGCGTGGTGGCGCAGGTGGTCTACTACTTCAAGGGTTACTTCGCGGCGACGCGCGTGAACGACGAGCAGGTCTCGTTCGCCGTGCCCTCGGGTAACTTCGGCAACATTTTCGCCGGCCACGTCGCCAGGCGCATGGGGCTGCCGATACGCCGCCTGGTGCTCGCGACCAACGAGAACGACGTGCTCGACGAGTTCTTCCGCACCGGCCGCTACCGCCCGCGCAAGGCCGCCGACACGTACGCCACCTCGAGCCCGTCGATGGACATCTCCAAGGCGTCGAACTTCGAGCGCTTCGTCTGGGACATGGTCGACGGCGACGGCGAAAAGGTCGCGTGGCTGTGGAAGCAGGTCGACGAGGAGGGCGGTTTCGACCTCTCCACGGACAAGGCGTGGGAGAAGATCGAGGAGGATTCGGGTTTCGTCTCGGGGCGCAGCACCCACGAGGACCGGGTGAAGACCATCCGCCTGGTGAAGGAACGGTACGGCGAGGTGATCGATCCGCACACCGCCGACGGCGTGAAGATCGCGCTTCGCGTGCGCGAGCCGCGCTACCCGATGATCTGCCTTGAGACCGCGCTGCCGGTGAAGTTCGACTCGACCATCGTCGAGGCCCTCGGTGCCCACGCCCCGCGTCCCGCGCGTTTCGAGGGCCTCGAGAACCTGCCGCAGCGCGTGACCGTCATGAAGCCCGACGCCGAGTCGGTGAAGCGCTTCATCGACGTCCACGCACCCGCGGCGTGGACTCCCCCGAGGGCCATCGGGGTTCGCAAGGGAGACGAGGTGCTCAAGTTCGGGGTGCTGTTCGCGGCGATCGTCGTCGCGCTCTTCGCCGCGGAGCTCACTCCGCCGGGGCAGCGCTTCGTCGTGGACCCGTGGACGGCGCTCGTCGCGCGCGCGGCGACTTCCGCCATGCGGGCCTTCGATCCCACGGTGGTTGCCACGGGCCCCACCATCATGGACTCGGCGAACGGCTTCGCCGTCACCATCCTCGCGGGCTGCAACGGCATCGAGGCGATGATCGTGCTCGCCGCGGCCCTCCTCGCGTACCCGGCGCCGATGAAGCACAAGGTGATCGGGCTCGCGGCGGGAATCGTGGCGATCCAGGCGCTCAACCTCGTGCGCATCGTGAGCCTGTTCTACATCGGGCAGTGGAACCGCACGGCGTTCGAGTGGGCGCATCTCTACGCGTGGCAGGTGCTGATCATGCTCGACGCGCTCGTGGTGTGGCTCCTGTGGCTGCGCACGCTGCCGCGCGCGCTCGAGGCCCCCGCATGACTTCGCCCCCGGGCGCTCGCGGAGTTTTCGCTTTCGCGCTTCGCGCGATCGCGTTCGGCGTCGTGCTTTTCGCGCTCTGGTACGCCGCTGCGCGGCCGATTTCGCTCGCTGTCGCCTGGGGCGCGGCCCGGATCGTGCAGGGCGCCGCGCCGGTGGAAAACGCGAGCGCGCGATCGAGCGCTGCGGGGCAGGTGAGCATAGCGGCCGGGCTGGAGGGCATGGAGCTCGAGATCCCGGTCGACCCTCGCAAGCAGACCTTCGGGCTGCCCTTCTTCCTCGCGCTCCTTTTCGCCTCCCGCCCGCCGCGCATCGCGAGGCGCGCGGCCCTCGGCGCCGCGATCCTGCTCGGGCTGGCGGCGTGCGGCGTCGCGAGCGAGGTGGCGATTTCGCTGGGAACCCTCGCGGGCCCCTCGGGTGCGCCGCTGGTGCGTTTCGGCACGTTCGCCGCGACGTCATGGGCGCTCGGGTTCCAGCTGGGCACTCTGATCATCCCCACCGTGGTTCCCGCTATGCTGTGGGTCGCGATGGACCCACGCGCATTGCGTGCCGCGTCCAGCCGGCTTCGGTCGAATTTAATTTCCGCATAGGAAACTACGGGTCGGGGCGCGGTCGAGGTAAGATTTGGCCCATGACGGCACGTTACAAAATATTTCGGCGGTTGCTGGCGGCATTCCTGGTTGTCTGGGCCGGGCATGCGGGGGGCGCCCTCCACCAGCTCTACGCAGCCAGCGTGCGCAGCGGCGTTGCGCTCGACGCACCCGTCGCGGGAAACCTCTACGCGGTCAATCTCGCCAGCGGCACGGCCACGCTCGTGGGCGCGATCAGGCTGCAGGGCTCGAAGCCCCTCGGCGTCACCGGCATGGCGGTCCATCCCGCGACGGCCGTGCTGTACGGGATCACGTCCGAACTATCGCCCAACCACCCGCACTCACTCGTCACCATCGACCCCGCGAACGGCGTCGCGTCGCTAGTGGGCGACCTGGGCGTAATCGGCTCCGACATCGCCTTCGATGCCACGGGGAAGCTCTACCTGTGGCTGCCCGGAACGAGCCAGCTGGGGATCGTGAATCTTTCCAACGCGTCGGTCGCGCCGATCGGCCGGCCCAGCGCGGCGGGCAGTCCCGCCGGCATCGCAATCGATCCGGGGGGGATGGTGTACGTGACCTCGAAGGGCGCGAGCGGCACGCTCGACAATGTGGATCTCGCCTCCGGCGCCCTGCAGGTCGGGCCGGCGCTCACCGGGGCGCCGTTCTCCACGCAGATCAACTCGATGACGTTCTCGCCATCGGGTCTGCTGCTCGCGGTGAACTCCAACGGCGGATCTCCGGCGAATACTCGCCTGGTGACCATCAACACCGCGACCGGCACCGTGTCGACCATCGGCACGCTTCCCGACGACACTGACGCGCTCGCTTTCTCGGGCATCGGCCCTAACCTCGCGCCGACGTTCTCGACCATGAGCCAGGGCGGGCGCGTCGTGATCGTCGTGATCTCGGTCGCGCTGATCGTGCTCGCGGGGCTGCTCGTCTTCAGGCGCAAGGCGTAGGCGGGCTCTGACGCCGGGCGTAGCCGCGTGGGAGGCGTCAACGCCCCGGGATAGTCCCCTCGCACTAGGCGCGGGACGCCTTCGGTCGACGCGGTTTCACGCGTGACTGCGAACATGGACCATCATGTCCGCACTGCGCCTGGTCCTCCATGCGATCCTCGCCATCGCCCTCACGGCGATTGACTTGGACGCGCACCCTGCGACCGCGCAGACCGTGTCGGGCACCCTCACGGCCGGGACGCAGCCGCGCGCCGTCGCGGTGAATTCCGTCACCAACACGATCTACGTGGCGAACGAGTTCTCCAACAACGTGACCGTGATCGACGGCGCGACGCTTGCCACCAGGACGGTCCCGGTGGGCAACCGTCCGCAGTACATCGCGGTCAACGCCGTCACCAACAAGGTGTACGTGAGCAACGGGGGCGATTCGACGCAGACGGTGATCGACGGCGCGACGCTGCGCACGAGCCAGCTCGTGACCGGCAGCAATGGACCCATCGCGGTGAACGAAGCCACCAGCGCCACCTACGTGATCCGGCTCGGCAATGCCGACGAGGTGACGCGCATCCGCCCCGACAACACCTGGCACACCATGGCGATCGAGTCGTATGCGCCGGTCGCCCAGGTGCTCGACGCGCGCAGCAACAAGCTGTACGTAGCAAACTATGCGACCGGCGACGTGCGCACCGTGGACTTGAACTCGAGCTCGGACTTCCCGCCCACCAAGACGGTCGCGGTCTGGGGCCACCCCGTAGCCCTGGTGCTGAATCCCAATACCGGCATGCTCTACGTGATCGGCGAGGACAGCCGCGGACCCATCAACGTGGTGGACACTGCGACCAACACCGCGGTGTACTACGCGCCCGCCGGTCACGCCGTCGGCGCGAAGGCGATCGGCATCAACACCGTGACCAACAAGGTGTACGCCGCGTTCGCGGGCGAGGTGGCGGTGATCGACGGCGCGACCCATGCGATGACGTTCCTGCCGTCGGGGACGCCGGTGGCGCTCGCGGTGAACGAGCGCACCAACAAGATCTATGTCGCGACCTCGCAGGGTTTCGTGACCGTCATCGACGGCGCGACGAACGCCACGACCCGCGTCGCCATCCCGCAGAACGCGACCGCGCTCGCGCTTAACCCGTTGACCAACAAGCTCTACGTTGCGGCCGGGACCGTCACCGTGATCGACGCAGGCCCCGCCAGCGCGGCCCCGCCCGCCGCCCCCGGCTACAACGTGCAGGGGTTGTGGTGGAGATCTTCGGAGCCGGGCTGGGGAATCAACTTCACGCAGCAGGGCGATACGCTCTTCTCGACGTGGTTCACCTACGACGCCGATGGCTCGGGCCTCTGGCTCGTGATGCCGAACGGCGCGCGCAGCACCGATAACTCGTACTCGGGCACGCTCTACCGCACCACGGGCCCGGCGTACAACGCGGCTTTCTCCTCGGCGCCGGTGACGTCCACCGCGGCTGGCAGCGCGACCTTCACCTTCACCAGCCCCGATAGCGGCATCCTTACCGCGACGGTGAACGGCACGACCTTGACCCGGCCGATATCGCGCGAGCTTTACGGGGCGCCAGTGCCGGCCTGCACGCTGGGCGGCGCCGCGGGCGCGGCACCCAACTATCAGGACCTCTGGTGGCGCGCCGGCGGCAGCGAATCGGGATGGGGAATCAACATCACGCACCAGGGCGAAATCCTCTTCCTCACCTGGTTCACCTACGACACGGGCGGCAAGGGCCTGTGGCTCGTCGCCTCGAACGTCGCACGCACCGGCAACGCGACCTATTCGGGCACCCTCTACCGCACCTGGGGCGCGCCCTTCGACATGCAGCCTTGGAGTCCCGCCACCGTGCGCGCAATGCCGGTGGGGAACGTGAGCCTCGCCTTCAGCGACGCAGCCAACGGCACCTTCACCGCCACCGTCGACGGCGTCACCGTGATGAAGCCCATCACCCGCGAAGTCTTCGCTACGCCGACTTCCGTCTGCAAATAAAGACCAGCCGGCCCTCCAGCGAATAGCTTCCCAGCGACATCTATTCCTCTTCCTTCTCTTTGGGCGGATTGCCGTCGAACACCTGGTTGCGGCGGCGCTGCAGCCACGCGTCGCGCAGGAACGTGTAGCGGTCGAGCGCCGCCTGGTCGAGGATGCCCTCGGCCTTCATGAGGTTCGCGCGGGTGCGGACCTTGTCGAGCCCCCAAAAGCTCCAGTACACGCGGTCCGGCAGGTAGTCGTTGTAGAACCAGCTCGGGTCCACGAATCGCGCCGGGGCGTCCCGGGCGGTGGAGGGCCCGAGGAACGGAATCACGAAGTAGGGACCGGGCGGCACCCCGTACCAGCCGAGCGTCTGGCCGAAGTCCTCGTCGTGCTTCTCCAGGCCCATGGGGGTCGCCACGTCCCACAAGCCGAAGACGCCCAGTACCGTGTTCACCGCGAAGCGCGCGGCATCCCCGGCGCCTCGCTTCACCTTGCCCTGCGCCAGGTTGTTGAGGGTGGTCCCGATGTCCTCGAGGTTCGCGTAGAAGTTGTTCACCCCTTCCTGCGCGAACGCTGGGGTCACCTTCTGGTAGCCCTGGGCGATCGGCTTCAGCACCGCGCGGTCGAGCGCGTCGTTGAAGGCGAAGGTCTTGCGGTTCAGCCCCTCCCAGGGATCGCGTGGGTCGCCGCCCGTGGTGGCGCAAGCGGAAAGGGTGAGGGCGGCGAGGAAAGCGAGGAGCAAGCGCATGGGTCTTCCTTAATGCATGAAGCGCATCGAGAGGTCGAGCGCCTTCACGTCCTTGGTGAGCGATCCGATGGAGATGCGCTGCACGCCGGTCTCGGCGATGGCGCGTACGGTTTCCAGGCTTACCCCTCCGGAAGCTTCGAGCTCGGCGCGATCGCCGGCGATCTCCACGCCCTCGCGCATGCGGGCGAGATCGAAGTTGTCGAGGAGGATCAGCTTCGCGCCGGCGTCGAGCGCCTCGCGCAGCTGGTCGAGCGTTTCCACTTCCACCTGGAGCATGGTGTCGGGGTCCACGTCGTGCAGGGCGGCCTTCACTGCCTGACGCAATCCGCCGGCGGCGACGATGTGGTTTTCCTTGATGAGGATGCCGTCGTAGAGGCCGATGCGATGGTTTTTGCCGCCGCCGGTGAAGACCGCGTACTTCTCGGCCATGCGCAGTCCTGGCAACGTCTTACGGGTGTCCAAGATGCGCGCGCGCGTGCCCTCGACGGCGCGCACGAACTGGCGCGTCCGGGTGGCCACGCCCGAGAGGAGCTGGACGAAATTCATGGCGGTGCGCTCTCCCGTGAGCATGGCGCGCGCGTTGCCCTCCAGCTCGCAGAGCGACGAGTTGGCGACGACGGCATCACCATCCCCGTGGTGCCAGAAGATCTCGACTTCCGGGTCGAGCTCCTCGAAGGTGCGCCGAAACCACTCGACCCCGCAGAGGACGCCGCTCTCCCGCGTGAGTAGCCGCGCGTGGGCGGTCTTGTCCGCGGGAATGAGGCGCGCGGTGAGGTCCCCGGTGCCCACGTCCTCGGCGAGGGCGCGGGTCACATCGCGGGTAACGGTTTCCTCGAGGGCGTGGTGAAGATCGGGCATTGGCGGGAGCTGAAAAGGATACCACCTTGGCCCCGGAAGCGAGCCTTGAACGCGCTGGCGCCGCCCCTATCTAAGGGGGAGAATTCGAAACATAGGCGGCCATGAGAATCGACAAGCTCACCACCAAGTTCCAGCAGGCGCTCGCCGACGCGCAGAGCCTCGCGCTCGCGCACGATAACGGCTTCATCGAGCCGCAGCACTTGCTGCTCGCTCTCCTGAACCAAGATGACGGCGGCACCGCGTCGCTGCTGCAGCGCGCCGGCGTGAACGTCCAGCCCCTGAAAAAGGCGCTGGAGGAGGCCATCGGCCGCATGTCCAAGGTCGAGGGCACCGGCGGCGAGATCACCATCTCGCGCGACCTGAACAACCTCCTCAACCTGACCGACAAGGAAGCCGCCAAGCGCGGCGACCAGTTCATCGCCTCCGAGCTCTTCCTCCTCTCGGCGGCGCGGGACAAGGGCGAGAGCGCTCGCCTGCTGAAGCAACACGGGGTCGATCCGGCCGCACTCGACAACGCGGTGAAGGCGGTGCGCGGCTCCGAGACCGTGCATGACGCCGAGGCCGAGGGCCAGCGCGAGGCCCTGAAGAAATACACCATCGACCTCACCGAAAGGGCTAGGAACGGCAAGCTCGACCCGGTCATCGGCCGCGACGAGGAAGTGCGCCGCGTGATCCAGGTGCTGCAGCGACGCACCAAGAACAACCCGGTCCTCATCGGCGAGCCGGGCGTGGGCAAGACCGCCATTGTCGAGGGCCTCGCGCAGCGCATCGTGAACGACGAGGTTCCTGAGTCGCTGCGCGGCAAGCGCGTGCTTTCGCTCGACATGGGCATGCTCATCGCCGGCGCCAAGTATCGCGGCGAGTTCGAGGAGCGCCTGAAGAACGTGCTGAAGGAGCTCTCGCAGGACGCGGGCCAGAGCATCGTCTTCATCGACGAGATCCACACCATGGTGGGAGCGGGCAAGGCCGAGGGCGCGATGGATGCGGGCAACATGCTGAAGCCCGCGCTCGCGCGCGGCGAGCTGCACTGCGTCGGCGCCACCACGCTCGACGAGTACCGCAAGTACATCGAGAAGGACGCGGCGCTCGAGCGGCGCTTCCAGAAGGTGATGGTCGAGGAGCCGAGCGTCGAGGACACCATCGCGATCCTGAGGGGCCTGAAGGAGAAGTACGAGGTCCACCACGGCGTCGACATCACCGACCCCGCGATCGTCGCGGCGGCGGAGCTTTCCCAGCGCTACATCACCGACCGCTTCCTCCCGGACAAGGCGATCGACCTCATCGACGAGGCGGCCTCGCGCATCAAGATGGAGATCGACTCCAAGCCCGAGGTGATGGACCGGCTCGACCGGCGCATCATCCAGCTGAAGATCGAGCGCGAGGCGGTGAAGAAGGAGCAGGACGATGCCTCGAAGAAGCGCCTCGCCCACATCGACGAGGAGATCAAGCGCCTCGGGAAGGAATACGCCGATTTCGAGGAGGTCCTGAAGAGCGAGAAGGCGCGCGTGCAGGGCTCGACGCACGTGAAGGAAGAGCTCGAGAAGGCGAAGCTCGCCATGGAGGAGGCCAAGCGCAAGGGCGACTGGCAGAAGATGAGCGAGCTGCAATACGGCAAGATCCCGCCGCTCGAGAAGCAGCTGAAGGAAGCCGAGACCGCGTCCACGACGTCGCAGGACAGGAACAAGCTCCTGAGGACGCAGGTGGGCGTGGAAGAGATCGCGGAAGTGGTCTCGCGCGCTACCGGCATTCCGGTCTCCAAGATGATGCAGGGCGAGCGGGCCAAGCTTCTCCTCATGGAAGATCGCCTGCATCAGCGCGTGGTCGGGCAGGACGAGGCCGTGCGCCTCGTCTCCGACGCGATCCGCCGCTCGCGCGCGGGCTTGTCGGACCCCAACCGCCCCTACGGCTCGTTCCTGTTCCTCGGGCCCACCGGCGTGGGCAAGACGGAGCTTTCGAAGGCGCTCGCGGAGTTCCTCTTCGATTCCGAGGACCACCTCGTGCGCATCGACATGTCCGAGTACATGGAGAAGCACTCGGTCGCGCGCTTGATCGGCGCCCCCCCCGGCTACGTGGGCTACGAGGAGGGCGGGCACCTGACCGAGATCGTGCGCCGCAAGCCCTACGCGGTGATCCTCTTCGACGAGATCGAGAAGGCGCACCCGGACGTCTTCAACGTGCTCCTGCAGGTGCTCGATGACGGCCGGCTTACCGACGGCCAGGGGCGCACCGTGAACTTCAAGAACACCGTGCTCATCATGACCTCCAACCTCGGCAGCCAGATGATCCAGCAGATGGCCGACCAGGACTACCAGGTCATCAAGCTCGCGGTGATGGGCGAGGTGAAGTCGCACTTCCGCCCGGAATTCATCAACCGCATCGACGAGATCGTGGTGTTCCACGCGCTCGACGAGAAGAACATCGCCTCCATCGCGCGCGTGCAGCTGAAGCAGCTTGTGAAGCGCGTGGAATCGATGGACATGGAGATCGAAGTTTCCGACTCCGCGGTGGCGGAGCTCGCCAAGGCGGGCTTCGATCCGGTCTACGGAGCGCGGCCGCTGAAGCGCGCGATCCAGCAGCAGATCGAGAACCCGCTTTCGAAGTTGATCCTCGAGGGCCGGTTCGCACCGAAGGACGCGATCGTGGTGGATTCGAAGAATGGCGTCTTCACCTTCGACAAGGCGAAGGCGAAGGTGAGGGCGGCGGCTTGATCAAACCCCGCCTCGACATCGCCTTCGTCTCCGACGTGGCCTGCCCCTGGTGCGCGATAGGCCTCGCCTCGCTCGACCAGGCGCTCTTGCGCTTGAACGGCGAGCTGGAAACGACGCTGCACTTCGAGCCCTTCGAGCTCAATCCCGACATGAGTCCGGCGGGAACGCAAGCCGTTCCGTATCTCGCGCGCAAGTATGGCCGCACGCCGGAGCAGATCGCGCAGGCGCAGGCGAGGATCCGCGAGCGCGGCGCTGCCGTCGGTTTCGCGTTCGGGCCGCGAGATCATGTGTGGAACACGTTCGACGCGCATCGCCTCCTCCACTGGGCGGGGCAGGAGGGGAAGGCAGCGCAGCTCAAGCGCGCATTGCTTCACGCCTACCACGGCGAGGGGCGCAATCCGGCTGCCAACGACGTGCTGGTGGAGCTCGCCGGCAAGGTCGGCCTCGACGCGGCGCGCGCGAACGAGATCCTCGAAATCGATGAATTCGCGACGCAAGTTCGCGATCGGGAGAATTTCTGGCGGCAGCGGGGCGTGAACGGCGTGCCGTTCGTGGTCGTGAACGATACGTATTCGATCGAAGGCGCCCAGCCGCCGGAGGCCTTCGAGCAGGCGCTGCGGGAGATCGCGAACAACCCCGCCACGTGAAGCAGGGGCCGCGAGCGGCCCTTCACCTTGCCAGGCCCTACCGCGTCAGCACCCGGCGACGCACTTTCCGTGCGCGTCAAACTCCATCGTCTTCCCGCTGAGCGGGACATGCACCGGAACCTTCGTGGCCCTGATGAAGCGGTCGGTCTTCGAATCCGGAACGACCTTGCCGCCCTTGGTGCCGACCTCGTTGGCGTGGGAGGCGATCACCTCGATCGGCTTCACCAGGTCGTTGATGACGTACGCCGCTTCCACCGGGCCGGTGGTGAAGTTGTCGCCGATGTTCATCACGGTGAGCTTCGCGCCATAGAGGCCGCGAACCACCGTCTCCTGTTCGGCGATCACGCCGGTGTCGCCCGAGAGATACGCGACCAGGCCGTTGCTGAACTTGAGCACGTAGCCGGTGGCTTCGCCCACGTAGCCCGCGTATCCGTTTTCCTTCATCGACTTGCCCACCTCGCCGCCGATGTAGTCGGGGTCGAGGCCGTTGCTGTGCGATGCGGGAACGGTGGCGATCTTCACGCCGCCCACGGTGGCGCTGCCGCCGAAGCGCGCGAGGATCGAGTCCGAAGCCTGACCGCCGTTCGCCTTGAGCTTGGCGGCGAAGAACGCCTGCATCTCGGAGCCGGTGACGATCTTCGCCTTCTTGGCGATAGCGATGTTCACCGCGTTCGAGTTCGGCATCGCGGATTGCGTCGTCTGCGGCTTGCCGCACTCGCCGGCGTTCACCTCCTTGATATGCATGTTTCCGGCGTGGTCGCCGTGCATGTGGCTCACCAGAATGACGTCGATCTTGCCCAGCCGCGGATCGGTGCCGCCCGCCACGCTGCGGCCCGGATCGTAGAGGATGCGCATGCCGTTCGGGTCTTCGAAGATGAGTGCCCGATCCTGGGGGCAGAATTCGCCGTCGTGGGTGCCAAGGGGAGTGACCTTCACGTTCTGCGCGAAGGCCGGGTATGCGGCGAGGGTCGCCATGCAGCTCAGGGCGGCCAGCCAGGCAGCTTTCTGCATTTTCATCGAGGTTCTCCTGGGGAGTCGGGGTGGGGGCGCAAGGCAGTATAGCCAGATCGCCCCGCCCCCCGGGTTAACTACGCCCTAGCCGTTTCCGTATTCGGAGAGCCTGCTCCAACCGTGTCCATCAGGCGCGGTCGCGAAGCTCGGTCACGCCGCTTTTCTGCGCGCAGTGGTCGCAGCAGAACATGCGCCCGGACTTCTCGAGCCCGTGGCCGATGATCTTCATGCCGCAATGCTCACAGGCGGGCGCCATCTTGTGGATCGCGCACTCGAAGCTGTCGAATGTCATCTTGCGGCCGTCGGCCGCGATCACCTGGAAGGACTTGTCGTAGTCGTTACCGCAACAATCGCAGCGCGCCATGGGAGGCTCCTCGATGAAGAGCCGGTTGGACGTTGGCGGGGCGGCGGCGTTCCACCGGCCCGCCGCGTTACTTCGTCAGGCCCCTTCGGCGGGCAGGAAGCCCTCGACGGAGAGATAGCGTTCGCCCGTGTCGTAGTTGAACCCGAGCACCCTCGCTCCCTGCTGCAGCTCCTTCAATTTCTGGGCGATGGCCTGCAGCGTGGCGCCCGAGGAAATCCCCACGAGGATCCCTTCCTCCTTCGCGCAGCGCCGCGCCATCTCCTTCGCGGCCTCGGCCTCCACCTGGATGATCCCGTCGAGGATCGTCACGTCCATGATCGCCGGAATGAATCCCGCGCCGATGCCTTGAATGGGGTGGGGCGAATGGGTGCCGCCGGATAGCACCGGGGAAGCGGTGGGCTCGACCGCGAACACCTTCAGCTTCGGCCATTGCTTCTTCAGCACCCGCGCGCATCCCGTGATGTGCCCGCCGGTGCCGACGCCCGTGACGATCGCATCCAGTCCCTCGGGAAAGTCCTTGAGGATCTCCTGCGCCGTGGTGCGCTCGTGCACCGAGACGTTCGCGGGATTCTCGAACTGCTGCGGCATCCACGAATTCGGCGTCGCGGCGACGATCTCCTTCGCTTTCGCGATCGAGCCCTTCATGCCCTCGGCCTTCGGCGTGAGGACGAGC
Source organism: Usitatibacter sp. (assembly GCA_040006115.1). Taxonomy (GTDB): domain Bacteria; phylum Pseudomonadota; class Gammaproteobacteria; order Burkholderiales; family Usitatibacteraceae; genus Usitatibacter. The sequence goes on along the minus strand of JBDTXQ010000018.1, from coordinate 1,818 downwards.
TTGGCGCCGTAGGCGAGCATGAGCCGCCGGCGCTCCACCGACATGCTGTCGGGCATCACCAGCACGCAGGCATACCCCTTCACCGCGGCCACCATCGCAAGCCCGATGCCGGTGTTGCCAGAGGTGGGCTCGACGATCGTGCCGCCGGGCTTCAACTTCCCGCTCTTCTCGGCGTCCTCGACCATCGCGAGGCCGATGCGGTCCTTGATGGAGCCGCCCGGATTGGCGCGCTCGCTCTTGATCCAGACTTCGGCTGCGCCGAACAGGCGGTTGATGCGGATGTGCGGCGTGTTGCCGATGGTGTCGAGTATGTTGTTGGCTTTCATTTCATTTCCCCAGGAATTCTTCGCAGTTTGGAAGGGTCCACGGCGAAAGTGTAGCGCGAGTAGAATTTCCCACCTCGACCGCCAGTGGGTAAGCCATGACCCCGAACTTTCCGCGCACGCATTTTCGCAGCATCCTCGCGCTCGCCCTCATCGCGGCATTCTCGGTCGCGCGCGCCGCTTCCGTTGCGCCGGTCGCCGCGGAGAACGGCATGGTGGTCACCGCGCAGCACCTCGCGACGCAAGTGGGTGTCGACGTCCTTCGAAAGGGCGGCAACGCCGTCGATGCGGCGGTCGCGGTGGGCTATGCTCTCGCCGTGGTGTATCCCGCCGCGGGCAACCTGGGCGGAGGCGGATTCATGACCATCCACCTCGCCGACGGCCGCAAGACCTTCATCGATTTTCGCGAGGTGGCGCCGCTCGCCGCCACGCCCGACATGTATCTCGACGCGAGCGGCAACGTGGTGAAGGGCCTCAGCCTCAAGGGCCATCTCGCCGTCGCCGTGCCGGGAAGCGTCGCCGGCATGGAGCACGCTCGCGAGAAGTACGGGACGCTCAAGCGCGAGGTGCTCATCGCGCCGGCGATCGCGCTCGCCGAAAAGGGATTCGCGCTCGACCAGGGCGACGTCGACATGTTCCGCACCGCCACCCACGACCTGCGCGCCGATCCGCCGAGCGCCTCGATTTTCACCAACAAGGGCGAGGCGTTCAAGCCTGGCGACAAGCTCGTGCAGAAGGACCTCGCCAGGACGCTGCACCTCATCTCGCGGCACGGCAAGGACGGCTTCTACAAAGGCCCGGTCGCCGCGGCCATAGTCGCGTCGAGCGCGGCGGGCAAGGGCATCATCACGCAGGCGGACCTCGATCGCTATCACACGCGCGAGATGCCGCCCGTCGAATGCGACTATCGCGGCTACCGCATCGTCTCCGCGCCCCCGCCGAGCTCCGGCGGCGTGGTGATCTGCGAAATCCTGAACATCCTCGAGGGCTATCCGATGAAGGAGCTGGGCTTCCGCTCGGCGCAAGCGGTCCATTACCAGATCGAGGCGATGCGCCACGCGTATATGGATCGCAACAGCTACCTCGGCGACCCGGACTTCGTGAAGAACCCGCTCGATCGCCTCCTCGACAAGGGCTACGCCGGACGTATCCGCACCGCGATCGACCCCAACAAGGCGGGCATCTCGCAGGACATCAGGCCCGGCGTCGCGCCGCACGAAGGCAGCAACACCACGCACTATTCGATCGTCGACAAGGACGGCAACGCGGTCTGCGTCACCTATACCCTCAACGAGTGGTTCGGCGCGCGCGTGACGGCGCCCGGCACGGGCGTCCTCCTCAACGACGAGATGGACGATTTCACGGCGAAAGTCGGCGTGCCCAATCTCTACGGGCTAGTGCAGGGGCAGGCCAACTCCATCGCGCCCAACAAGACGCCGTTGAGCTCCATGAGCCCCACCATCGTGCTGAAGGACGGCAAGACCGTGATGGTGGT
>JBDTXQ010000017.1:0-15582 GCA_040006115.1 Usitatibacter sp. | reverse complement strand
TCTTCCTCAAGCACCGCAACGAGCCGCGCGGCATCGGCGGCACGTTCTTCGACGATTTCAGCGAGGGTGGGTTCGACAATGCGTTCGCGGTGATGCGCGCGATCGGCGACGCGTTCCTGCCGGCGTACGCGCCGATCGTCGAGAAGCGGCGCGCAACGAGCTACGGCGAGCGCGAGCGCGATTTCCAGGCATATCGCCGCGGGCGCTACGTCGAATTCAACCTGGTGTGGGACCGTGGCACGCACTTCGGCCTGCAGTCGGGCGGGCGCGCGGAATCGATCCTCATGTCGCTGCCGCCGCGCGTGACGTGGCGCTACGACTGGAGCCCCGCGCCCGGATCGCCCGAGGCGAAGCTCGCCTCGATCCTCATTCCGCCGCGCGATTGGGTTAACCTCGGTTGATGTTCGAACGCCGCCATGACCGTCTCGCCGCGCCGGAGGTCTACCGGCGCCGCCTCGTCACCAGCGGCTCGGTCGGACTCGGTCTCGTTGTCGTCTCGCTCGCCGTGGGCATCTGGGGCTACTGGGGATTCGAGGGGCTGGGCTTCGTAGACGCTTTCCTTAACGCAGCGATGATCCTCTCCGGCATGGGCCCGCTCTTCAATCCGCAGACCACGGGCGGCAAGCTCTTCGCGGGCTTCTACGCGCTCTACTCGGGCTTCGCCGTGCTCGCCATCGCCGCGATCATGTTCGCGCCGGTCCTGCACCGGGTGATGCACCGCTTCCACCTGGAAGAGCAGGACGGGGCCCAGGACAAGGCCTCTACGAAACCCCCTCGAGCAAAATAAGCCGGCCCTGGCTGTTGGCGCGGCGCAGCTCCTTCGCGGTCTCATACTCCGGCGAATCCCACCATTTGCGCGCGGCCTCGACCGATGGAAACTCGATCACGACACGGCGTTGCTGGGGCCATTCGCCTTCGAGTGGGTGGGCCGCGCCGCCGCGGACCAGGAATCGCCCGCCGTACTTCTGGATGGACTCGCCGACGATGACGGTATATCCCTTGTAGCCTTCGGGATTGGTGACTTGCACTTCCGCGAGCACGTAGGCAGGCATCTTTTCGCTCCTTTTGCGATCCAAGGGGGATAGGCTTCCGAGGAGACTACATGAGCGCCCCCAGCCAGGACATCCGCCACGAAAGCGGCGAGCGCCACGGCGCCTTCTTCATCGAGCGCGAGGGCCGGCGCGTCGCCGAGCTCACCTACCGGATGATGGGCGCCGACGCCATGGTGGACCACACGTGGGTGGATCCGAAGCTGCGCGGCGGCGGCGAGGCGAAGAGCCTGGTCGACGCCGCGGTGGAGTGGGCGCGGCGTGAGCACATGAAGCTCGTCCCGGCGTGCTCCTACGTGCGCAGCGTGTTCGATCGCACGCCCGACTACGCGGACGTGCGCAAGGGCTAGCCCCTGGCCGCTGGTTTCTTTCGGGCGCTCGGATAGCCGAGCACGTGCAGCACCATTTGCGACAACGACATCACGAACGCGCAGACGATCCAGTACGCGAGAAGCCGGTCGTAGATCCAGCGCGCCAGCGCGCTCTCCGGGAAGACGACCGGCCCGGCGAGGCCGGCGATCATCGCAATGAGCAACACGGCGTAGGTCGCATAGCCCGTGGGCGTCATCTCCCAGGTGAAGAACGGGTGGCGCTCGCGCGGTGCGGATTCAGCGGGCGGCTTCGACATGTTCGACGGGGACAGGGTTATCCAGCAGTGCTGGATAAAACGCCGCCCCTGATGGATGACAACTTCATCGCTCCGCGCCTTCGTCTGCAGGTGAGTGAGTCGGCCGTCAGAGCTCTTCGTAAGCGATCCGCACCGGCTCCGCTCCATGAGTCTTTTCCAGCCGGCGCACGATGAAATGCCCGCGCGCCATGTCCTGGTAGTGGCCGATGAAGATCGTGTTGATGAGCGCGCCGCCTGCGGCGCCGATCACCGGGATCAGCTGCGCCGCGCTCTTCTGCGACACCACGATGCCGAAGCGCGCGCTGATGAGGCTCACGAGGCGCACGAGCGCCGGCCCGCCGCCCTTAGCGAGGCCTTTTTGCGCGAGATGCTTGGAAGCTTCCGATACGGCGGTCGCCAGGGCGGAGCGCGCCGCGAAGTAGCCGGACTCGGTGGAGTCGTCGCGCGAATCCTTGGGGCTCCCGAGGGCGAACACCGTGAGGCACGCGAGCTTGGTGTCGATGAACTTGGGGTTCTCGCCCTCGCTCGCGGCGATGTCGGCGATGGAGCGCAGGATGAGCCCCGTCGAGACGGGAAGCTCGATGCTGAGCGCGGCGATGCCGAAGGCGCCGCCGATCGCGCCGGAAGTCGCCACGGCCATCCTGTGGAACTTGTCCGACGATGAGGTCGGGCGCTTGTCGCCGAGGCTTCGCACCGCTAGGTCGAGCGCCTTCAGGAGCGCCTTCTCGGTCGCCTTGTGCACGGTCTTCTGCCAGAGCGCGGGAAGGAGCTTCATCCCCTTTTCCACCGGCGTGCCGACCATCGCCGAGAGCTTCGCGGCGATTCCGGGGTTCTCGAGGATCTGCTTGGCGCGCCGCAGGTCGTCGAGGTCTGTCTTAGAGAGTGTCATTCAGTAAGTGTACGAGACAGTGAGCCAGGTTTTCCGGATCGATGGATCGAGGGTCGCCGCGCCCGGGTCGTAGCGCGCGTATTGCAGCCTCACGACGCTGTTCTGGTTCAGGACGCAGGTGACGCCGAGGTCGGTCTCGCGCCCGAAATCGGTGGATCCGAAGTCCGATCGGAATCGATGAGTCTCGCCGTAGAAGGTCGCCGCGCCAAGCGCGTAGCGAAGCGTGAGCCACCGGTCGCGCAGCCCCTGGCGCGGCGTGTTGAAGAAATGCAGCGTCCAGCCGTTGAACGCGTAGAAATCGGTGAGCGGCATCTGCAGCCCGTACTGCCCGCCGTGGCTGCCCTTCACCTCCTGGTCAAAGCGCACGGTCCAGCTCGCGCTCGCGAGGCCCGCGCCCACACGCCAGTAGTTGCCCCTCACGCGCGCGTCCCCGTCCGCGTAGGGCCGCTGCTGCGCGTACTCGGCAACGTAGGGAATGTCGATCGCGCCGAATCCGTGCGCAGCGCCATCGGCCTTCAGTCCGATCACGCGATAGGAATTGTCCGCGAAACCGGTGAAGGCGCCGTTCTGCGCCTGATCGTGGAAGTAGCCGTACGCCGAGAGCGAATGACCCGGGAGCGGATTCCACGCGGCGCGCAGCACTGAAAGGGTGAGGTCGCTCGTCTCGCCCGAACTGGTGCGCACGCGCCAGAAGCGGGACGCGGCGAGCTCCGTGTTGTCGATCGCGTTGTACACCGCCGAGATTCCCTCGAACACCTGCGGAATCTGGCGGAAGTCGTTGTCGCTCACCCAACGCTGGTTATCCACCCGCACGATCTGCCGTCCGAGCTTCACGCGCACGCCCTCAATGCCCGTGTACTCGACATGCGCCTGGTTCACGCCGGTATAGCGCGGATCTGGCAACAGGGGGTAGGGGCTTATGCCGAAGAGCGCGGGATCGTCGTTGAAGCTCTTCCTGCCGAGGTGGTCGGCGTGGATTCCCTCCACCGTGACCCGGAACCCGCGGTAGGGCGCGGAGCGCCAACCCAAGGTCGCGCGCAGCGTTACGCCCTTGGCGGTCTCGGGGTAATCGCTTTCCTCGATGCGGTTGTAGCGGGGGCGCAGCTCGAGCGTGAGGCGCCCGCGGGCGAGGGATTCCCCGATGCTGAAGGCGTCGCCGGGCTGCTGCGCCAGGGCCTCGCCGGCCCCCCATGCGCCCAACGCAGCGATCGCGCGAAGGGCTCTGCGTTTCGGGCGTAATTCGCGCACACCGGGCTCCACGACTAGAATGGACCATCAAAACTCCGGCCCAGTCTCCAACACCTCGATGGCGATGTCCAGACTTGCGGCCTGCATGATGGTGCTCGTCGCTCTCGCGCTTTCGCGCGCGGGCGCCGCCGCCTCCATTGAAGCGCAGGTGCGCGACGCCCAGGGCAAGCCGGTCGCGGACGCGGCCGTGTACGCGCTTTCCACCACAGGAACACCCGATGCGCGCGGCAAGACGGTGGCGATCGCGCAGGTGGACCGCGAGTTCGTCCCGTACGTGACCGTCCTGCAGGCCGGCACCGTCGCGAGCTTCCCCAACCGCGATCCGATCCTGCACCACGTCTATTCGTTCTCGCCCGCAAAGCGCTTCGAGATCAAGCTGTACTCGGGAAAGTCGCCGAGCGAGGTCCTGTTCGACAAGCCCGGCGTGGTGACGCTCGGGTGCAACATCCACGACTGGATGATCGGATATGTCCTCGTGGTGTCGACGCCTTACTTCGGGCGCACCGACGCGGCCGGTATCGCGCGCTTGCGCGACGTCCCCTCGGGCAGCTACGAGATCCACGCCTGGCATCCCCAGCAGCGCGGCGCCGCGGCGCCGCTCGCCTACTCGCTCGACCCCGGCGCGGCCACCGCGGCCGCCTTCACCATCGACATCGTGCCGCGCAAGGCGAAGTACAAGCCGCCGCTCGACCGGCTCAAGTACTGATGGCCGCCCGGCGCACTCTTCCCCAGGGCGGCGCGATTCGGCTGGACAGTCTCGGCGCGCGCATCGTCCTTTTCTTCGTCGCGCTCCTCATCCTGGTGCAGGGGGTTGGCGCTTTCCTGGTGATGTCGGCCAACTCGCAGATCGCGCGCGAGACCATCGACCAGGAGCTCGAGCAGGGCGAGCGCGTGTTCAAGCAGCTCCTCGCGCAGAACCAGGCGCGGCTCGAGCAGGGCGCCGGCATCCTCTCCGCGGATTTCGCCTTCCGCCAGGCGATCGCGTCCAACGAAACCGGCACCATTCTCTCGGTGCTTCGCAACCACGGCGCGCGCGTGGGCGCCAACGTGATGACGCTCGCATCGCTCGAGAACGTGGTGCGCGCCGACACGCTCGACCCCGCCCGCATCGGCAAGCCCTTCGCCTATCCCGACCTGATCCGCCTCGCGAGCATCGAAGGGAAGGCCTCCTCCATCGTGATCCGCGAGGGGAAGCTCTACCAGCTGGTGGTGGTGCCGGTGCTCGCACCCGATCCCATGGCGTGGGTGGGCCTCGCCTTCGAGGTCGACGATGGCGTCGCGAAGGACCTGAACCAGCTCACCGGCCTCGAGGTGTCGTTCGCTAGCTGGGTGCCCGGCGCGAAATGGCTGCTTCACGCTTCCACGCTCCCGGTGCCGCTGCGCGAGGGGCTCCTCGCCGCACTCTCCGGCAGCCAAGGCCTCGGCGCGCAGGCCCACGAGATCGACCTGGGTGGCGAGGAGTACGAGACGCGCGTGACGCCCCTCGAGTCGCGGCCCGACAAGCGCATCGCCGCGATCCTTCAGAAGCCCCTCGTGATCGGCCTGGCGCCCTTCAAGCGCATCAGCGCCTCGTTCTTCGGGCTCACGCTCGCCGGCCTCGTGATCCTCGTCGCCGGGAGCCTTTTCATCGCGCGCAGCATCACGCGGCCGGTGCATCGGCTCGCGGAGGCTGCGCACAGCGTGCAACAGGGCGACTACACGCGCCACGTCGACGTGGAGCACAGGGACGAAATCGGCCAGCTCGCGGTCAGCTTCAACCACATGATGGACGGCATCGTGAGCCGCGAGAAGGAAATCCTGCGGCTCGCTTACGAGGACGGCCTTACCGGACTGCCCAACCGCGCGATGTTCAACGAGCAGCTCGGCCAGGCGGTGCGCACCGCAAAGCGCGGCGAGGCGCCAATCGCGGTCCTCCTCTTCGACATGGACCGCTTCAAGACCATCAACGACACGCTCGGCCATCCGGTCGGCGATCAGGCGCTGCGCGAAGTGGGATTGCGGGTGAGGAACGCGCTGCGCGATTCCGACGTGATCGCGCGCCTGGGCGGCGACGAGTTCGCGGTGCTGCTCGCCACCGGCAACGCGGACAACGCGCTCGTCGTCGCTGAAAAGATCCACAAGGCGCTCGAGGAGCCCTTCGTGATCGACACCCACACCATGGACATGGCGGCCTCCATCGGCATCGCGCGCTTCCCGGAGCACGGCGACGATCCGAACGCGTTGCTGCGCGCGGCGGACGTCGCGATGTACGAGGCCAAGCGGACCAAGTCGCGTTTCGCGATCTACGACCCGAGCCACGACGTGCGCCGCCAGGAGTTCCTTACGCTGCTGGGCGAGCTGCGCCGCGCGGTGGAGGCCGGAGAGCTGGTGCTGCACTACCAGCCGAAGATGAACCTCGCGGAGGACCGCGTGACCTCGGTGGAGGCGCTGGTGCGCTGGCGCCATCCGAAGCGCGGCTTCGTCGAGCCTGCGGACTTCATCCCCTTCGCCGAGCAGACCGGCTACATCAGCGCCATCACCCGCTGGGTGCTGAAGTGCTCGATCGAGCAATGCGGCGTGTGGGAGCGCACCGGGCTTCGCATCAGGATGTGCGTGAACGTCTCGGCGCGCGACCTGCAGAACGGCGACGAGCTGGTGAGCCAGATCTCGACCGCCTTGCAGGCGGCGGAGCTTCCTGCGGGGATGCTCTGCCTCGAGATCACCGAGAGCGCCCTCATGGAGGATCCGCTCGCCGCGCAGTCCACGCTGAGGAAGCTGCGCGAGCTTGGCATCGCCACCTCCATCGACGACTACGGCACCGGCTATTCTTCGCTCGCCTACATCAAGCAGCTCGCGGTGAACGAGCTGAAGATCGACCGCGCCTTCGTGGGCGGCATGGAAGCGGACCGCAGGAACGCGGCCATCGTGCGCTCCACCATCGAGCTCGGCCACAACCTCGGGCTCACGGTGGTGGCCGAGGGCGTCGAGACCGAGCACGAGCTTGCGGAGCTGCGCCGCTTCGGCTGCGACGAGGCGCAGGGGTTCTTCTTCGCGCGGCCGATGCCCGCGCCCGCCCTCGAGCGCTGGCTAACCGGTGCGCGAGACAAGCCCGCCGGGCAGCGCTCCGACGTTCTCGGCGAGGCCTGAGCCCTTCTTCGCCGACTGCTTGAACTCGGCGTAGTGGCGTAGCGCCGCGCTCACGTGCGAGCGAAGCTCCCGGCCGTCGATGGGCTTGGCGATGAAGCGGTAGATCTGCGCCTGGTTGATGAGCTCTGCGACGAGATCCGCGTCCGGCTCCTCCGCGACGAGGATGGAGAGCGTGCCGGGGCGCTTCGCCTTCACCACCCGAAAAAGCTTCACGAGGTCGTCCTTGCCGGCGCGCTGGTCCGCGACGATGGCCGCGTACTCGTTCGCCTGCAGGAGCTTCGCCGCCTCGGGAACCGTGGAGACGAGCTTCACCGTCGCCTCGCCCGCCACGAGCCGCTCGAGACCCTTGGCGAGGCTCCGGCCCGGGTCGATCACGAGGATCGAGCCCGCGGTGCGCGGCGAGAGGGCCGCCGCGGCGGCGATGGGCTTGCGCGTGGCGAGCTTCTCGGCGGCGACGGCGGCTTCCGCCAGCATCGCACGGATCTCGTCGTTGTCCCACGGCTTGCGCACGAAGCGGAACACCTCGCCCTCGTTGATCGATCCCACCAGCGAGGCGAGGTCTGAGTAGCCGGTGAGGAGCAGGCGCACCGTTTGCGGCATGGCCTTGCGTAGCTCGCGCAGCATCTCGACGCCCGTCATGCCCGGCATGCGCTGGTCGCTTACCACGATGGAGATGTTCTCGATCTTGGCAAGCTCGAGGCCCGCGGCGCCGTTCTCGGCGGTGAACACCTGGTAATCGTTGCGGAAGAGCACGCGCAGCGCGTTCAGCACGCGCTCGTCGTCGTCCACGAAGAGGACGCGCAGGCGCTCCACCTTGATCTCCTCGGGCTCGTCGATGGGCACGGGGATGAGGAGCTTTGCCTTGTCGGAAAGCTTCACCAGGGGCGGTGCCGGAGTTGGCGAAGGCGAAGGCGAAGGCGCGGCCGCGGGCTTCGGCGCCGGCGCCTCGGCCTTGGGTGCCACGGCCGGGGCGGGCTTGGGTGCGGCGGTTGGTGCGGACTTGGGTGCGGCGGCCGGCGCGGGCTTCGGCGTGGCAGCAGCCGGCTTCGGCGCCGGTGGCGCCGCGGGCGCGAGAGCTTTCTTCTCGATGACGGGCGCAGGCGCGGGCAAGGGCAGCGGCGAGCCGATCGAGTCCTGCATGCCGAGGCGCAGCCCGTCCATGAATTCGCGCGGCGTGCCGAAACGGTCGGCGGGATCCTTGGAGAGCGCGCGCTGGATCACCCAGTCGAGCTGCCACGCGAGCTTGTCCACCATCGAGGACGGGTCGGTGGGGCGCTCCTGCGCGATGCGATGCATGAGCTCGTCGCGCGCGCCCGCGAACGGCGCCTTGCCGGTGACGAGGTGATAGACGAGCGCGCCCGCTTGGTAGATGTCGGTGCGCGCGTCCATCGCTTGGCCGCTGAATTGCTCGGGCGCCATGTATGCCGTGGTCGCGCGCGAGTCGAGGCCGTAGGCGCCGAGGTCGGTCAGCTTCGCGCGCCCCTGCTTGTCGATGATCACGTTCGAGGGTCGCAGGTCACCGTGCACGACGCCGCGTGCATGGGCGGCTTCCAGCGCCTCGAGCACCTGGCGCGCGATCTCCCACGATTCCCGCAGCTCCGGGCGCTTGCCGTCCTTGAGGAGCGCGGCGACGGGCTCGCCCTCGGCGGGCTCGAACACGAGGCAAAGCGCCTTGTCGGTCTCCACCAGCTCGATGAACGAGGCGATGCCGGGATGGTGCACGCGCATGAGCGCGGGCGCGGCCTCCTGCAGGCGCGCTAGCGTGGCCGGCGGCACCGTCGCGGGATTGGCGATCTTGAGGGCGAAGGGCTTGCCGGCGTCGCTGCCCGCGAAGACTCCCGCGGCGCTGCCCTTGCCAAGGAGCGCCTGGATCTCGTACTTGCCGATGCGCCGGACCTCGCTCATGCCGCGCTCTCGGAATCGGCCTGCGTGACGGCCGCGAGCTCCGGCGGCGGATCCACCGGCAGCGTCACGGTGACGACAGCGCCGACGCCGAGCGTGGAGCGGATCTCGATGCGCCCGCCATGTTGCGTCACGATCTTGTAGGCGATGGAAAGGCCGAGGCCCGTTCCCTTGCCGACTTCCTTCGTCGTGTAGAACGGGTCGAACACACGCGGCAGCGCTTCGGCGGCGATGCCCTTGCCGTTGTCCTCGACCTCGATCACGACGGCGCTCGTCCCGGCGGGGCGCGTGGTGACCGAGATGCGCCCGCGCGGCTTGTCCATCGCCTGCGCGGAATTTGTGATGAGGTTCAGCAGCACCTGGTTCACCTGCGAGGGCGAGCACGTGATCGAGGGCACGTCGCCCAGGTGGCGCTCGACGTCGATCCTGCGCAGCACCGGCTTGGCGATGATGAGGGTCGCATGAACGCCCTCGTTCACGTTGAAGCTCGCCACCTTGCTGCGGTCGAGGCGCGAGAAGTTGCGCAGGTTCTGCACCAGCTCGACGATCTGCTCGATGCCGTGCAGGCCGTCGCGAGTGAGGGATTCGAGGTCCTCGATGACGTGCTCCTTGCGCAGCCGCGCGAGCCGCGTCTCGAGCGCGCCGAAGCTCGCTTGCAGCTCGGCCTCGTCGGGCGCCTCGGAGCGCAGGATCGCAAGCAGGCGCTCGGCTTGCGCGAGCGCGTCGCGCAGGTCCGGCACGCGGTCGCGCGCCGTGGCGACGCTGTTCTTCACGTACGCGAGCGGTGAGTTGATCTCGTGGGCAACGCCCGCCACCATTTGGCCGAGGGAGGACATCTTCTCCGACTGCACGAGCTGGGCTTCCGATTCCTGCAGGCGCTTAAGCGTGAGCGAGAGGTCGCGCGTGCGCTCGGAAACTCGCTTCTCGAGCTCCTCGTTGGAGCGGCGCAGCTGCGCCTGGGTCGTGGCCACGCGTGCGGCGAGGTATCCGATGGAGATCAGCAGGGCGAGGGCGTAGACGAAGAGATAGACGCGCCAGCGCTCCTTCTCGTCGAGCGCGTCCTCGATCACCTTGGAGAGCGTGCGCGCTGACAGGTCGACGCGCGCGCCGAGAGTATGGAAGGAGAACTTGTTGAAGAGATCCCCCTCGGCCGCGCGTGCGGCGAGGAAGGCGCGCCCGGCGTTTTCCGCGGCGCCACCGCTGTCGGCGAGGGCGGGGTCGACCGCGACCGACTCGGCGCGAAGCGTGGCCACCCGCTGCTCGATGGAGGGCGCGCGCACGGCGAAGGTCTCGAGGCGCCGATTGATTTCAGAGCGCAGTTGCTCGGCCGCCGCCGGCAGGTTGCGCGCGGAACGCGAGCCCGTGGCGCGTGCGGCGCCCAGTTGCGCGAGGCTGCGCAGCGACTCGTCCATCGCGCGTCCGGCCTCGACGCTTGTCTGGTGCGCTGCGCGAAACGCCTTGAAGGCCGTTTCCTTCTCGCCAAGGGCGGTGCGCAGTTGTGCCAGGTCCTTGCGGAACGCTTCGCGCGAAGCGCCGCGCTCGATCTCCTGGAGGGTGCGCGCCATCATCGCGGAGAAATCGGCCTGCGGCGCTGCGGTGCCGGCGAAATCGTTGGCGATGCGTGCGGCGTCGTCGTCCCAATGGGCGTCGAGGTCCTTCAATTCGCGAAGGAGCGAGAGGGCGTGGGAGTCGTGCTGGAAGTCGATCCCCGCCGTCTTCACGAAGAGGAAGACGAGCGCCGCCAGAAGAAATGCTGCGCCGAGCGCCCCCAGGACGCCGCGCGTGGTTCGGACCATGGCCGGAATTCTTTTCTCGAGATCCTCGCCGCCCCCAATGTCGGGCGGAAATCATTGTGCGACGGGCGGGCTCGCGCGTCTGTGAGCCCGATCACTCTGCCGTTTCAGCTGTAATTCTATTCGCCGAGGTACGCCTCGCGGATGCGCGCGTCGCCGAGGAGGGCGCGCGCCTCGCCGGTGATCGTGACCACCCCGCCTTCGAGCACGTAGCCGCGATGGCTCACCTCGAGAGCGAGCCGGGCATTCTGCTCCACCAGCAGGAGCGTGACGCCCTCGGCGGCGATCGACCGGATCACCTCGAAGATCTTCTCCACCATGAGAGGGGCGAGGCCCATGCTCGGCTCGTCAAGGAGGAGGAGCTTCGGGCGGCCCATGAGCGCGCGCGCGATCGCGAGCATCTGCTGCTCGCCGCCGGAGAGGGTGCCCGCGGTCTGGCGGCGGCGCTCCTTCAGCCGCGGAAAGAGCCCGTAGGCGCGCGCCATGTCGTCGGCCACGCCCGCGGAATCGGAGCGCGCGTAGGCGCCCATCGCGAGGTTCTCCTCGATGGTGAGCTGCGCGAACACCCCGCGCCCCTCGGGCACGAGCGCGAGGCCGCGGCGGGCGATCTCGTGCACGCGCAATCCCGCGATGTCGTTTCCGTCGTAGACGATGCGCCCGGCGGCGGCGCCCACCAGCCCGGTCACGGCGCGCAGCGTCGTGGTCTTCCCCGCGCCGTTCGCGCCGATCAGGCAGACGAGCTCGCCCGGCTCGACGGTGAGGTCCACGCCCTTCACCGCGCGGATGCCGCCGTAGGAGACCTGCAGCTGCTCCAGCGCGAGGAGGCTCATGCGGGCTTCGGCGTTTCCCGCGGCGCGCCGAGGTAGGCCTCGATCACCTTGGGATCCTTCTGGATGTCGCGCGGCAGGCCCTCGGCGATGTTGCGGCCATAGTCGAGGACGAGCACGCGGTCGCAGAGGCCCATCACCAGGCGCACGTCGTGCTCGATGATGAGGATGGTGGTGCCGTCCTTGCGGATCGATTCGAGGAGCCTGCGAAGGTCCTGCTTCTCCGTGGCGTTCATGCCGGCGGCGGGCTCGTCCAGGGCGAGGAGGCGGGGCTCCGTGGCAAGCGCGCGCGCGATCTCGAGGCGGCGCTGGTCACCGTACGACAGGTGCTTGGCGAGCTCGTTGCCGCGCTCGCCGATGCCGACATACTCGAGGAGTTCGTGCCCGCGCTTCTCGATGGCGCGCTCCTCCGCTCGCGTGCCGGGGCCGCGCAGGATCGCGCCGAAGACGCCCGCGCGCGTGCGCACGTGCCGCCCGATCATCACGTTCTCGAGCGCGGAAAGGTTGTTGAAGAGGCGGATGTTCTGGAAGGTGCGCGCGATGCCGATGCGCGCGATGCGGTCCGGCGTCGCGTCCTTGAGCACCGCGCCGCGGAAGACGAAGCGCCCTTCGTCCTGGGGGTAGATGCCGGTGAGCACATTGAAGAGCGTGGTCTTGCCCGCGCCGTTGGGGCCGATGAGGCCGTAGATCTCGCCCTCGCGGATGGAGAACGAGACTTCGGAGAGCGCCACCAGCCCGCCGAAGCGCTTGGTGACGCGCCCGACCTCGAGGAAGGCCGGGGCGCGCGCGGCGGCCGGGGCGCTGTCAGCCATTCTTGGCCACCGCGAGCTCGCGCTTGCGCACCGCTGAGGGCAGCAGCCCCGCGGGGCGGAAAAGCATCATCACCACCATCGCGAGCCCGAAGAGGAGCATGCGGATCACTTCGGGATCGATGATGGAGCGCCCGAACAGCATGCGCTGCAGGGGTTCCACGGTGTAGCGCAGGATCTCCGGCACGAAGGAAAGGAGGATCGCCCCGAGGATCACGCCCCAGATATTGCCCATGCCGCCCAACACCACCATGGAGAGCACCATCACGCTCTCGGTGAGGATGAAGCTCTCGGGGCTGATGAAGCCCTGGATCGAGGAGAACATGCCGCCCGCGACGCCGCCGAACGACGCCCCCATGGCGAAGGCGAGGAGCTTCATGTTGCGAGTGTTGATGCCCATGGAGCGCGCGGCGAGCTCGTCCTCGCGGATCGCTTCCCACGCGCGGCCGATGCGCGAGTTCTGCAGGCGCAGGTTGATGACGATGACGACCATCAGCACCGCGAGCAGGAAGTAGTAGTACTTGATGGTCCCCGAGAACGCGAGCCCCATCACGTTCGACGGGTTGGCGAAGTCGATCCCCGCCACGCGGATCGGGTCGATCGTGGTGATGCCCTTGGGGCCGTTGGTGAGGTTGAAGGGCTCCGAGAGGTTGTTCAGGAAGATGCGCACGATCTCGCCGAAGCCGAGCGTCACGATGGCGAGGTAGTCGCCGCGCAGCTTCAGCGTCGGCGCGCCCAGCAGCACCCCGAATAGACACGCGACCGCCGCGCCGATCGGCAGGATCGCCCACCAGGGCAGGTGCAAATTGAAATGGGGCGAGGCGAGAAGCGCGTAGACGTAAGCGCCGACGGCATAGAAGGCGATGTAGCCCAGATCGAGAAGCCCTGCGAATCCCACCACGATGTTGAGGCCGAGCGACAGCAGCACGAAGAGAATCGCGAGGTTGGTGATCCTCACCCAAGCCGTGCCCGCCATCGCCAACGCGAACGGCAACGCCATCAATGCGACGGCGATCAGCGCGATGCCGATCCACTTGGCGGCAGGGCTCTTCAGTGTGGATAGCGGGGCCATAACGCGCACCTAGGCCCGGTCGCCGACGCGCTCGCCCAGCAGGCCCTGGGGCCTGAAGACGAGCACGAGGATCAGCACGATGAAAGCGTAAACGTCCTTGTAGTTGCTGCCGAAGAGGCTCGACTCGGGGCTCGCGGCGCAGACCTCCGTGAAGCCGGGGAGGAACTGGTCGAGCGTGCAGACGTTGGTGAAGTCGCCGACATACCCCGCGCCCAACGCCTCGATGAGGCCCATGAGGATGCCGCCCAGTACCGCGCCGGCAAGGTTGCCGATGCCGCCCAGCACGGCGGCGGAGAAGGCCTTCAGCCCGAGGAGGAACCCCATCTGGTAGTGGGCGATGCCGTAGTAGGTCCCGACCATCACGCCCGCCATCGCGCCCAGGCCCGCGCCGATCACGAAGGTGATCGAGATCACCTTGTTGATGTCCACGCCCATCAGCCCCGCGACCTGGGGGTTCTGCGAGGTCGCGCGCATCGCGATCCCGATCTTGGTGCGATGCACCAGCGCGAGGAGGCCCGCCATCAGCAGCACGGAAGCGATGATGATCGCGATCTGCACGTTGCTGATCGCCGCGCTCGAATCCGAGTTGCCGAAATGGTAGAGCTTCAGCTCGATGATCTGCGGGAAGGCGATGATATTGCGGCTCCACACGAGCAGCGCCAGGTGCTGCAGCACGATCGACACGCCGATTGCGGTGATGAGCGGCGCCAGGCGCGGCGCGCTGCGCAGCGGCCGGTAGGCGACGCGCTCGACCACGTAGCCCACCGCCATGCAAACCGGCACCGCGATGAGCGTGCCGATCGTGACGATGAGGAGGGGCGGCATACCCGAGGGCGCCAACGCCACGATGACCGAGAAGGCGGTCATGCAGCCGATCATCACCACCTCGCCGTGGGCGAAGTTGATGAGCTGGATGATGCCGTAGACCATCGTGTAGCCCAGCGCGACAACGGCATACACGCAGCCGAGGGTGAGGCCGTTGACGATCTGCTGGAGGAAGATGTCCACGCGAGGATTCTACGCAATCCGCGAAAAAAAACGGCACCCGGAGGTGCCGTTCATCGAAGCGGGTGGGCCCCGCTCTGTTATTTCTTCTTCTCGTCTTTTTTGGGTTCTTCTTTTTTCATTCCAGCGGGCTTCATTTCTCCCTTGCCTGCTTCTTGTCCTGCGGGCGCAGCGGCGGGCGCCGCGTCCATCTTGAACGGCGTGGAGACGCCGCCTTTCACGATCGAGACCGGCACGACCTTGCCGTTCTCCAGCTTGAAGATCGTCATCTCGGCGTCCTTGCGGTCGCCCTTGGCGTCGAATGCGACCGTGCCGGTGGCTCCGGTGAACGAGACGTTGAACATCTCGGGCGTGAACTTGGCCGGGTCGACGGAGTTGGCCTTCTTCATGGCCTCGATGATGGCCATGGTGCCGTCGTAGAAATACGGCGCGTACTGCTTGATCTCGCCATACTTCGCCTTGTACGCGGACACGAAGTCCTTGCTCGCCGCTTCGCGTGGCAGGCCGGCTTGCGAGCAGACCATGCCTTCGGCCGCGGCGCCGGCGAGCTTGCCCATCTCGTCGGTGCACGCGCCGTCGCCGAACGCGAATACCGCCTTGATGCCCAGCTCGCGGGCCTGCTTGATGAGCGGGCCGCCGGTGGCGTCCATGCCGCCGTAGAACACGACGTCCGGCTTCTTCGCCTTGATCTTGGTGAGGATCGCCTTGAAGTCGGTTTCCTTGTCGTTGGTGCGCTCGCGCCCGACGATCGAGACCTTGTCGGCCTTCAGCGTCTTCTCGACTTCGTTCGCGAGGCCTTCGCCGTACGCGGTCTTGTCGTCGGCGATCGCGACCTTCTTCGCCTTCAGCTCGTTCGCGATGTAGGAGGCGATCGCGGGACCCTGCTGGTCGTCGCGGCCGACGGTGCGGAACACGGTCTTCAGCCCGCGCTCGGTGAGGGTCGGGTTGGTGGCCGAGCCGGAGATCACCGGGATGCCGGCCTTGTTGTAGATCTCGGAGGCGGGGATGGTCACGCCCGAGTTCAGGTGGCCGATCACCGCCACGACCTTGGCGTCGACGAGCTTCTGCGCGACCGTGGTGCCGACCTTGGGATCGGCCTGGTCGTCCTCGCTCATCATCTTGAACGTGACGGGCTTGCCGTCGATGGTGATCTTCTTGTCGTTCGCCTGGGCGACGGCGAGCGCGACGCCGTTCTCGTCATCCTTGCCCAGGTGGGCGATGGAGCCGGTGAGCG
>JBDTXQ010000016.1:0-15586 GCA_040006115.1 Usitatibacter sp. | reverse complement strand
CGACGCGGGCGTGAAGGAGTTGCGGCGCGTGATCGGCGGCGGGTGCGCGGCTAGCGCGCCTGAGAGCGCCGTCACGAGCTGCGTGCAGTCGCACTACCGCGGCGCGCGCTTCCAGTACATCGCGGCCAACGTCCAGGACGCCAGAGGCCGGCCCATCGTGGCGCCCTACGTGATCAGGCGATTCGCGGGAATCCCCGTGGCCTTCATCGGCGCGGTGACGAAGACCACGCCGCAGATGGTGACTCCCTCCGCCATCGCCGGGCTCAGGTTCGGCGACGAGGCCGTCGCGGTCAATCGCGCGGTCCGCGAGCTGCGCGCCAAGGGCGTGAAGGCCATGGTCGCCGTCTTCCACGAGGGCCTCGAGCTCGGCACCGCGCAGAAGAGGGGCGACTGGAACGACGTGGCCTGCCCCGAGGCCCATGGGCCGCTCCTCGACATCGCGCGCCGTCTCGCGCCCGAGATCAAGGTCGTCTTCTCCGGCCATACGCACCAGGGCTATCGCTGCGAAATCGAAGGGCGCTTGCTGATCCAGGGGACCTCGTACGGCCGCGGAGTGAGCGTGGTCGACATCGAGCTCGACCGCGTCACGCACACCGTGCTGCCCGGCATGCGAAGCGTGAACCTGCCGGTGCTGAACGAGGCCACCGACCCCACGCAGCGCGAACGCCTTGCGGCGGCCCTGCCCGAAGCGTATGCCGCGGTCCTGCGCGAAGCCAGGCCCGATGCAGCGATCGCGGCCAAGGTCGCGCGCTATGCGGCGTTTGCCGCGCCCAAGGCCGAGCGTCCGCTGGGCCGCATCGCCGGCGGCTTCTCGCGCGGCGGCACGGTCGACAGCACCGCAGGGCGTCTCATCGCCGATGCGCAGCTCGCCGCGACCCGCCAGGAAGGCGCGCAGGTCGCGTTCATGAACCCGGGGGGAATCCGCGGCAACATCGCGTGCGCGGCGCCGCCGTGCGTAGTGACTTTCGGCGAGGTGTTCACCATGCAACCCTTCGGCAACAGCCTCGTCGTGATGACGCTCACCGGCGCGCAGCTGAAGTCGCTGCTGGAAGCGCAGCAGCGTTCGGCCGCCGGCGAGCCGACCCTGCTTCAACCGTCCGAGGGCTTCACGTACACGTGGCAGTCCGATGCGCCGCGCGGCGAGCGCGTGCGCGACATGCGCCTCGACGGCCGCTCCATCGAGCCCGAGGCGCGCTATCGCGTCGCGGTGAACAGTTTCCTCGCCGAGGGTGGCGACGGGTTCGCCATCCTCAAGGACGGCGTCGATCGCAAGGGCGGGGGCCAGGACCTCGACGCGCTCGTCGCCTATCTAGGCGCGCAGGAGCGCGCGCCTGTCCCCACCGCGCGCATCACGCGGCTGCCCTGAACCGCGATCCCATGACCCGCCGCGCCTCCGATCACATCGTCCTCTCGTCGCACCCGAGCGGGCAGCGCCGCGGCCCGTTCCACGAAGTGCGTTGGGGCGCGGCCACGGCGCGCGAGCGCGGGCCCGTGATCGCGAGCCTCACCAATGTCTCGCAGCGCAACGCCATCGGCACCCATGCCGGCGCGTACGCGGTCTACCGCGCGCTCGCCGTGGCGGCGGGAACGCTGCAGCGGGACCACCGCCCCGATCTCACCAACACGGCGC
Source organism: Usitatibacter sp. (assembly GCA_040006115.1). Classification (GTDB taxonomy): domain Bacteria; phylum Pseudomonadota; class Gammaproteobacteria; order Burkholderiales; family Usitatibacteraceae; genus Usitatibacter. The sequence continues at coordinate 13,956 of JBDTXQ010000016.1, read as the reverse complement.
CCGCCGACCTGGTCGGGCCGCATCCCCAATGGGCCGATCCCGACAAGATCGTGTCGATGGATCCCTGGGGGCATCTCGTCGCGGCCGCGTTCGCCGAGCAGATCGCCGCCGGGGCGGATGTGCGGCCCACCATCGCGATCACGCGCGCGCACATCAACATGCCCGAGCTCAAGGCGGCGATCGCAGCCGGGCGCCTTACGCCCGACGGCAATATCCTCTCCGACACCGGCGACGTGCGCGTCACGAAGGCCGCCATCGATCCCGTGTGGTATCTGCCAGGCATCGCTCGCCGCTTCCACGTGAAGGAAGCGAGCCTGAGGCGCGCCCTCTTCGAGCAGACCGGGGGCATGTTCCCGGAGCTCGTGACCCGCCCCGACCTCAGGGTCTTCCTGCCGCCCATCGGCGGCATGACGGTCTACTTCTTCGGCGACCTCACCAAGCTGGGCCACCCGCAGACGCGCGTCGCGTGCCGGCTGCACGACGAGTGCAATGGGTCGGATGTGTTCGGCTCCGACATCTGCACCTGCCGTCCGTACCTCGCGCACGGCATCGAGGTGTGCATCGAGGTGGCGCAACAAGGCGGCGTGGGGCTCGTCGTCTACAACCGCAAGGAAGGCCGCGCGCTCGGCGAGGTGACCAAGTTCCTCGTCTACAACGCGCGCAAGCGCCAGCCCGGCGGCGACCGCGCCGAGACCTACTTCGAGCGCACCGAATGCGTGGCCGGCGTGCAGGACATGCGTTTCCAGCAGCTCACGCCCGATGTCTTCCACTGGCTCGGGATCACGCGCATCGACCGATGGGCCTCGATGAGCGACATGAAGCACGGCGCCCTGATCGAGCAGGGCATCGAGGTGGTCGAACGCGTCCCGATTCCCGACGGGCTCATCCCGCGCGACGCTCGCGTCGAGATGGATGCCAAGAAGGCGGCAGGCTATTTCTCCATCGATGCGCCAGACGCCGGGGGAGAGCCACCCTCGAAAGGCCGCGGCCTCGACGAATGATGCTCGACGCGCCGCCCGCGTGAACGGCACGCCCGAACTGCATCGCGCCGAACGCCTGCTCAGCGCCGGCGCGGTTCGCGCGCATTGCGCCGAGGTTGCGCGCGAGGCGATGGCGCAGCGTTCCGCGTATTTTCGCTGGCACGAGGAGCATTTGCCGCGCGCCGCCTCGTACGTGGTGGACGTGATCCGCGCGCGCTATCCGGACCTGCAGGTCCCCATTCACAGCCGCTGGCGGCATTTCGAGACGGGCGGCGTCGACCGGTGGGGCGCGCTCGCGGCAAGGAACGGCCTGGACGGCGCTTCTGCGCGCCTGGAGCGCGCGCGCGCTGCGGTCGACCTCGTGATCCCCAGCGTGCTGCTCGACGCGGGCGCGGGCCCCGCGTGGCGCTTTCGCGAGGCCGCCACGGGCGAGGTGCTGGCGCGTTCCGAGGGCCTCGCGATCGCGAGCCTCGAGCTTTTCGCGAGCGGAGCCCTCTCCGCGGATCACCGCCATCCGCTGCGCAGCGACGCCGCCGCGCTCGCGCAATTGCATGCGGAGCACATCGGGCGCGCGTTCCAGGCAGGTGCTGACAATGTCCTGGTGGGACTCGAAGGACGGGCGGCCCTGCTCGCGCGGCTGGGATGCATCATGCAGGAGGAGCCGCGATGGTTCGGGGCGCCGGCACGCCTTGGCAATCTGGTCGATGTCTGGAGCGCCCGCGCCACCGGGGGGCGCATCGCCGCGCAGGAGATCCTCGCCACGTTGCTGCATGCGCTGGGTGCCATGTGGCCGGGACGCATTGTGCTGGACGGGGTCCCCCTCGGCGATTGCTGGGCGCACCCCGCGGCGAGCGGCGGGCTCGTGCCGTTCCACAAGCTCTCGCAGTGGCTCACCTACTCGCTGGTGGAGCCTCTCGCCGACGCCGGCATCGAAGTGACCGGGCTGGCAGCGCTCACGGGCCTGCCCGAGTACCGCAATGGAGGACTCCTCCTCGACCTTGGCCTCATCGAAGCACGGGACGCGAGCTTCCACGCGCGTGCTCTCACGGTGGGCGAGCCCGCGGTCGTCGAGTGGCGCGCGCTTACGGTGATCGGGCTCGATCGCCTCGCCCCGCTCGTGCGCGAAGCGCTCGGCGTGAGCGAATCCGCCTTCCCTCTCGCGCGCATGCTCGAGGGCGGAACGTGGGCGGCGGGGCGTAAGATCGCTGGCGAGCGGCGCCCCGGCGGTGCGCCGCCGGTACACGTGGCGAGCGACGGCACCGTTTTCTGAATCAGGGAGAACACGATGAAGCACGAATTCCCGAACCTGCAGGTGATCGAGCACCCGCTCGTCAAGCACAAGCTCACCCAGATGCGAAGCGAGGACACCGCCACCGACGCCTTTCGACGCCTGGTGCGGGAAGTGAGCCATATGCTCGCCTATGAGGTGACGCGCGACCTGCCCACCGAGAACGTCACCATCCGCACGCCGATCGCGCAGATCGAAGCGCCGATGGTGAGCGGCAGGAAGCATTGCATCGTGTCGATCCTGCGCGCGGGCAACGGCATGCTGGACGGCATGCTCGAGCTGCTGTCGGCGGCGAGCGTGGGTCATATCGGCCTGTATCGCGATCCCGCGACCCTCGAGCCTGTGGAGTACTACTTCAAGGTCCCGGAGGACATCGCCGAGCGCATGGTGATCGTGGTCGATCCGATGCTCGCCACCGGCAATTCGGCGGTTGCGGCTGTCGATCGCCTGAAGGAATGCGGCGTGACGGTTCCGAGCCTCGTGTGCCTTCTGGCGGCGCCCGAAGGGGTGCTGCGCATGCTCGAGCGCCATCCCGACGTGATGATCACGGTGGCGGCGCTGGACGACAGGCTGAACGATCACGGCTACATCGTGCCCGGCCTCGGCGACGCGGGCGACCGCATCTTCGGCACGCGCTGACGGGCCAAGGCCCGGTGGCGATGAAGCAGACTTTGGGTCTCGTGTCGTTGTTGGTTCGCGACTACGACGAAGCGATCGCCTTCTACGTGGGCATCCTCGGCTTCGAGCTGGTCGAAGACACGCCAATCGTCCATCAGGCGAAACGCTGGGTTGTGGTCGCGCCAACCTCGGGCGGGGCAGGTCTCGTCCTCGCACGCGCCGCCGGCCGCGAGGAGGAGGCGCGCATCGGCAACCAGGCCGGCGGGCGCGTGTTCCTTTTTCTGCGCACCGATGACTTCGCGCGGGACTATCGGAATTACAAATCGCGGGGAGTGACTTTCGTCCGGGCGCCGAGGGAGGAGCCCTACGGGCGGGTGGCGGTATTCGAGGACCTCTACGGCAACCTGTGGGACCTGGTGCAGGTGAAGTCCGAGTCGGGCGCGGCCCTTGGGCCCGGAGCGAGAAACGTCGAGATCAAGGCGAGGGTGAGAGACCTTGGGGAGGTGGAAGACCGCGCGCGCGCCGTCGCGACCGAAGGCCCGGTGGACCTGGTGCAGGACGACACGTTCTTCACCTGTGCGAATGGCAGGCTCAAATTGCGCCAATTCGCGGACGGAAGAGGCGAGCTGATCCACTACCTTCGCGCCGATGACGCGGGGCCCAAGACCAGCGAATACCGCATCATCCCCACCACGGCGCCGGAGGCGTTGCGCGAGACACTATCCCGGGCCCTCGGAGCGGCCGGCCGCGTGCGAAAGGCGCGGCGTCTCTACATCGCCGACCGCACCCGGATCCATTTGGACGACGTCGAGGACTTGGGCCCGTTCGTGGAGCTGGAAGTCGTGCTGCGCGAAGGCGAGAGCGCCGAAAGCGGCAATGCGACCGCGTGGCATATGATGTCGGTTCTCGGCATCTCGGAGTCGCAGCTCGTGCGGGAGGCATACGTGGAATTGCAGCGCGCGCGCGGCGAGGTGGCCGTGGCGACGGTGGCGCACATCTTCGTGGCTGCGGCGAAGGCAGCGCCCCCGCGAGCCGTCGAGACGGTCGAAGCGCTCACCGATCAGGGCTTGCGGGGCGACCGCTACGCCGAGGCGGCGAACCGGCGTGCCCCCGACCAGCAGGTCACGCTGATCGAGCTCGAGAACATGGAGGCTTTCACGCACGCCACGGGTTTGCCCCTCACGCCCGACATGCCCCGGCGCAATATCGTCACGCGCGGTGCCCGGCTGAACGAGCTCATCGGCAGGCGATTTGCCATCGGGGACGCGGTCTTCGAGGGCCTTCAGCTATGCGAGCCGTGCAAGCTCTTCGCGCAGCGCACCCATCCGGAGGCATTGAGCTTCTTCGCCGGCAAGGGCGGCCTGCGCGCGCGCATCGTCGCGGGAGGCACCATTCGCGTGGGCGACCCCTTGACCGATAAGCGCCTGAACTTGGCACGCAAATCGCTGTAGCATGCTCGCCATGAAGGGCTGCGATACTGCCGTGCGAAACCTTCACACAAACAACCAGGGAAAAACATGAGAACAGGACCGTCCTTCCTCGCCCTTGCCATTGCCTCCGTCTTCGCCGCGGTGCCGAGCGCCGCGCAGGAGAGAAAAACCGACGAGCCGAAAGAGCTCGGCACCATTTCCATCACCGGCGAGGGCGACAAGCTCGGCACCGGCCAGATGGTCCGGGAAGACGCGCCGAAGGCGCGCTCGACCACCACCCGCGCCGCTCTCGACAAGCAACGCTCCACGCAGAACCCGTACCAGGGCCTGCAGCTGCTGCCGGGCGTCAACACCTTCAGCCATGACGCAACGGGCCTCTTCGGCGGCGGCTTGCGCGTGCGCGGCTTCAACTCCGACCAGATGGGATTCACCGTGGACGGTGCGCCGGTGAATGATTCCGGCAGCTTCACCGTGTTCCCGCAGGAGTACACGGACGCGGAGAACATGTGCGAGCTCTTTGTGACCCAGGGCACGCCCGACACCGACGCGCCGCACGTGGGCGCGAGCGGCGGCAATGTCGGCATCGTCACCTGCGATCCCCTCGCGCGGCGCGGCGCCAAGGTTCAGCAGACGCTGGGCCAGCTCAACCTCTCGAAGACTTTCGTGCGGGGCGATACCGGGAGGCTGGATGTGGCGAAGGGGTGGAGCTCTTTCGTGTCCTTCTCCCACGCCGAGGTCGACAAGTTCAAGGGCAAGGGGGGCGCAGATCGCGACCACGTCGACTTCCGCAGTATTCTCCTGCTGCCCAATGCGAGCCGGGTGTCGGTCACCGCCCTCTGGAACGATTCGGTCACCAACAACTACCGCACCGGCACCAAGGCCCAGTTCGACGCCAACCCCAACTTCGATTTCGCCGAGACCTTCATCGGCAACCGAACGCCGGTCGGGGGCACGCGCCAGGCGCCGGCGACGCAGGACACTTTCTACAAGCTTTCGCTCAACCCGTTCCGCAACGCGATCATCACCGGCAAGGCGAACCTCTTCATCACGCCCGAGGTGAAGCTCGATATCGAGCCGTATTTCTGGTACGGCTACGGCACCGGCGGCAATCAGCAATTCACGCTCGCCGAGGGCGGCACCTTCCGCGGCGGCGTCCAGGACCTGAACGGCGACGGCGACCGGCTCGACAGCGTGATCATCTATCGCGGGAGCGTCACCAAGACGCACCGTCCCGGCGGCACCGCGCGCATTTCCTTCGCATGGGAAAACCACCGCTTCTCGACGGGCTACTGGTACGAGCGCGCGCGCCATCGCCAGACCGGCCCTGGTACCCGCGTCGACAACGACGGCAACCCTAACGACCTCTATCTGCGCAGCCAGCTCGTCCTGCGCGCCGACGGCACGGCATACAACCTGCGCGACCAGCTCACCATCTCGCGCGCGGGCAACCTGTTCATCACCGACACCATGGGGTTCATCCAGGACAAGCTGCGAGTCGACGTGGGCGTGAAGAACGCCTACATCGATCGCGACTACACCAACTACGCCAACGAGGGCACGGGTCAGGGGGTCGATTATCGCGCCCAGAAGCGCTTCAGCGAGACGCTGCCGTCTATCGGCGTGAGCTACCAGTTGACGCCCGACAACCGCGTGTTCCTCAACGTCGCCAAGAATTTCAAGGCGCCGGGCAACTTCTCCTACCAGGGCGCCATCGTGAACGGCGTGAACCGCATCGACGCGATCAACGCGAACCTTCGCGCGGAGACTTCGATCAGCAGCGACCTCGGGTTCCGCCACTACGGCAAGGCGATCACGTTCTCGGGGAGCGTGTTCAACTCCAACTTCAAGGACCGCCTCGCGCGCCAGTTCAACGCGAACGAGGGCATCGTGATCGACACCAACGTTGGCGACGGCAGGATCCGGGGCTTTGAAGCTGAACTGGGCACGGTGCCCAAACAAGGGTTCAGTGCTTACGTGTCGACGTCGTACACGCAGTCGCGCAACGAGAACGACTTGCTGGTTTCGGCGACCGGGCTCAGGCCCACCGCGGGCAAGGACTTTCCCGACACGCCGCGCTGGCTCTCCGCGTTCAGCCTGCAGTACGCGCAGCAGGCGTTGTACGTGAACGTGCAGACCAAGTACACCGGCAAGCGCTTCTCCACGCTCACCAATGACGAGTGGGTGCCGGGATATACGACCGTCGACCTGAATGCCGGCTATCGATTCGGCGACTTCGGCCTGGTGCGCGGGGTCACGCTTCGCGCGAACCTCTCCAACATTTTCGACAAGAGATATCTGGCGCTCAACGCCGGCAGCGGCAGCCTTTTCACCACGAATGCCACTGGCACGGGCGCGCAAGCTCCGGTGTACTACCGGGGCGCGCCGCGGTTCTCGAGCGTGTCGATCTCGGCGGAGTTCTAGCCTTCGCGCGGCGGGGGGTTCCCACACCCGGGGGCGTGGCGCGAGTCACGCCCCTTTTCTACAGCGGCGGCGGATCGTTCCGGGGCGAATCCCGGGCTACGCGATCGCGTCCTAGTCCACGCAGTGTGCGCTCTCGTACAGACGGCGCCGCTCCGACCCCGTACCTTCACTCCACCGTGCGGAATGCGCACTGATACCAGGAGACGAAAATGACGGGCTATTTCGAGCTGAAGACCGCCTCATCCGGCGAGTTCATGTTCAACCTCAAGGCCGGGAATCACGAGGTGATCCTCACGAGCGAGATGTACAAGGCCAGGAAATCCGCCGAGGACGGCATCGCCTCCGTGCAAAGCAACGTCGCCCTCGACGACCGCTTCGATCGCAAGACCTCGAAGCGCGGCGAGCCTTATTTCAACCTGAAAGCCGCCAATGGCCAGGTGATCGGCACGAGCGAGATGTACTCGTCGACCTCGGCGATGGAAGGCGGAGTCACCTCGGTGAAGACCAACGGCCTCTCGCACGTCGTGAAGGACATGACCACCGCGTAGTCCGGCGGGATCAACGGCAAGCCGCATCGATCCCGGCCACCACCCGCGCCGGAGCCGTCGCGATGCGGATCTCGCCTCGTGCGAGGTCGGGCTGCGCGCCTTTCACGCGCGCGCAACGCAACGGCTGCGCGAAAGGCCAGGGCAAGACGAGCCCTCCGGGCGGCATCGCGCTTCCTGCCGCCACGGTGAGGCTTAAGCCTCGCGCATCGCGCCGCAGCCTGTAGCCGAGCGTCCCCCACGGCGTGCGCAGCCCTTCCACGGCGATGCCGGCGCCATCCATCCAGGCCAGCGGCACGCCCGCAGCTAGCACCATCGCGCGGTCGCCTTCACGCTCGAAAGCAAAGAGGTCGAGCGCCGAGCGGATGAAGTCCGAGGCGACCCACCCGTGCGGCATGTCGCCGATGAAGCGTGGCTTGCGAGGCTCCCGCCCCACCACCTCGGCCCACTGGTTCCAGCCAGCGGGACGCCGGTCGGCCATGAAGAATTCGAGCAGCTCCGCGGCGCGCTCGCGCCAGCCCAGGCGCACGAAGGCGCCGACGTTGCGAAGCTCATAAGGCGTGTAGGCGTCCCAGTCGCGCGCGCCGCGGCGCGCGACGAACTCCCGCCAATACCTCTCGAACGTGGCGTCGATCCACTCGCGCGGCAATGACGCGCCCTCCCCGCCCGGCGCGAGCGCGATCGTGGTGGAGGTCGCGTCGAAATCGCCGCGATCGGCGCTACCCGGGATGAAGTCGATCCGGTGCCTCGCCATCGTCGCGCGGATCGAGTCGCGCAGGTCGACGCGAAACTCGTCGCGCATCCTCCCGATCGCGCGTGCGTCGCCGAGCCGCCCGAGCGAGGCGGCGATCTCGACCGCGCTTCGGTATCCGGTCAAGGCCCAGAAATCGTCCCAATAGGAATAAGCGGGCCGGTCGGAGTAGCCCTCGTGGCTGATCGAGGGCGGCATGAGCCCGTAATACTCGGCCCTTCCGGCGCCGGCGTTCTTCGCGCCGCGCTCCTGCAAGCGCAGCGATTCCATGTAGCCCACCGCGCGCGCGATCCCCGGCCATGCCTTGCGAAGCCATGCCGGGTCGCGCGAATAACGGTAGTACTCGGCGACGAGATGGATCCACTCGCCCTGGCTGTCGTTCTCCGCCACGGGATCGGCGCCGCGCCGGTCGACGCAGCACGGCACCTTTCCGCTTGCGAACTGGTGCGTGGCGAACCAGTCGGCGAACTCGCGCACCGCGCGCCCGTGCCCGAGGCGCAGCAGCGCCTCCGAGGTGAGCGCGCCGTCGCGGATCCATGAGCGGGCGTAAGCGCGCGCACCCGGCTGCAAGGCGGGCCCCGCGCGATTGATGAGGACATGAGCGAGCGCCGTGCGCAACGTGTCCGCGAGCGGCTTGCCGGCCGCTGGCAAGCGGAGCGCTACATGGTTGAGGCGGGCCTTCCAGTACGCCTTCGCGGCGCGCTCCTCGAGCTCCATCCAGCGAACGGGGTCGGCCGCGGGAAGCGACGCCGACCCCGCGAGGGGCGCGACCAGCCCGATGCTCCGCGAGCCTCCCGCGGGCACTTCGAGCCGATAGAGGAGCGCCGCCGACGCGAAGCCGGTCGCGTCGCGGACCACGCTTCTGCGAGGGTAAGGCGGCGAAGCCAGGATTTCCGGCAGGTTGCCCGACTCGAAGGCAACCGCGAACGCCTCGCTCGGTCTCTGCAACGCGTGGAAGCGCGGCACGCCATCGACCACGAGAGCGGCGCCATTCCACTCCAACGCGTGCATCGGCACGACGCCGCCGGGCGTGTTGAGGAACTGGCTCGGGGGATTCACCTGAAACGGGCGCAGCGCCAGCACCAGCGTCACGCTTCGCGCGCTCGCCGAGGCATTCTCGACGGCGTATCGCGATACCAGCTGTGCCCGATCGCGATCTCCCATCCCGAATGCGGTCACCTTCAAGGCGAGATCGCCGCGGCGCCATGTGACTGTCGGGATCGGCAGGTAGCCTTCCGCGAGCGTATGCGATGTCTCGACATTGGCCCAGCTCACCAATCCCTCCTCCGTGAGCAGGAAGGGCTCGATCGCGCCGATGCCGGCGCGTACCTCGAGCGCGCCATCCTCCGACAGCAGCCCTTGCCCCGCCCCGCCGTCGATTCCGGCGACGGTCCAGTAGACTTGCTTGCCCGAGAATCCACGCGGATAGCTTCCGCGAGGCGCATCGCGCGCGACGGCTTCGAAAAACGCGTTGGGCGTCGCGCCGAAAGCGAGATCGCGAATCTCGATCTCTGCAAGCGCGTAGGCGCGCGAGGGGCCGTCGAGCATGCGCAGCCGCAGGTAGCGCGACTGCGATTCCCCGAGCAGGATCGGATGCACTGCGCCCTTGGCGGACGCGGCCTCGTGGACGAGCCGCCATTGCCCCGCGTCGTCGGACGTCTCGACCGCATAGCGCGACGCGTGCAGGCCCGGCAGCCAGCGCAGCACGAGGCCGCCGAATTCGCGATCCTCGCCGAAGTCGAGGGACAAGGTTTGCTCGGCGCCCGATCCGGCATCGCTTCGCCATGCGGTGGCGCGGGAGCCGTCCACCGCGAGGGCGGCGCTCGATCCCGGCGCGCTCGAGCTGGCGCTCGCGACGGGCGGGGCGACGGGCGCGTTCAGCGCGGGCAGCTCGCGCAAGGCGAGCCGATCGAAGCAGACGCTGCCCTTGCCGCCGCCGCTGCCCGAGGCGACAGCGAGCTCGAGGGATTCGCTTCGCACGAGCGCGCGGTCGGCGGCAGGCCCCCACGCAAAGCCGATGTGGCGCTTCTTGATGCGCTTCTGCCGCCATTCGCGGGGAGCGCGGAAACCCGGCTCCTGGGCCCACCAGACGTTCTCGCCGCTGGCGTCGACGAGCTTGAATTGCAGCGCGTTGGGCTGCGCGTCGCCGCGGATATCGAAGGTGAATTCGAAATTACCCGGGAAGGAGAGCGGCATCGATCGCCGCGCGACCGCGTAGCCCGACACCTTCCCGAAATCGAAATCCAGGCACAGGGCCTGGCCGCGCTTCCCCGGCGCCTGGCGGATCGCCGCCTTCACGTCGTCCGAGGCGATCACGCTCCACGCGGAGAGGTCCTCGAAATCGTCGAGCAGAGCTTCCCGTGGCTCGGCGGCGGCCGTCGCCGCGCAGGAAAGCGCGGCCAGCAACGCGAGCGTCCATCTCATGCGCCGCATCACCCCTTGATGCTGCCGGCGAGAAGGCCCGCGATGTAGTGACGCTGCAGGGCAATGAAGAGCACCAGGACCGGAAGCACGGTGACCACGGAGCCCGCCATCATCAGCTCGTTGTCCTGCACGTGCTCGCGCGAGAGCGAGGCGAGGGCCACGGGCAGCGTGTGGTGGCTCTCGTCGGTGAGGACTATCAGGGGCCACATGAAATCGTTCCAGCTCGCGAGAAAGCTGAACACCGCGAGCGTCACGACGATGGGGCGCAGGAGCGGCACGATGATGCGGATGAAGATCACGAATTCGCCGGCGCCGTCGATGCGCGCCGCCTCGAGGAGCTCGTCGGGAATCGAGCGTGCGTACTGGCGCACGAGATAGATGCCGAAGATGCTCGCCAGCGCCGGAACGATCACCCCGCCATAGCTATTCACCAGGCCGAGCGTCTTCAGCTCGAGGAAGAGCGGCATCATCGCGACCTGCCCCGGGATCACCAACGCGCCGATGAGCGCGCGGAAGATTCGCTCGCGCCCGGCGAACTCGAGCTTGGCGAACGCATACCCGGCCATCACGTTGAGGGTCACCGAGCCCAGCGTGATCGCGCCTGCCACAAGGAAGCTGTTGAAGAGGTAGCGTCCCATGCCGACCCGCTCGAAGAGCTCGCGATAGTTGTCGAGCGTGGGGGCCGCCGGCAGCAAGGGCGGCGGAAAGGTGCTCGCCGCGCCCGCGGGCATGAACGACACCGAGACCATCCAGAGGAGCGGAAAGAGGCTCATCGCCGCGAGGCCCGCCAGCAGGCCGTTCACGGCGGCGATGCTGAATTGCCGGTTCACGCCATGCCTCGCGAGCGCGCGAATCGCAGGAGACCCGCGGACGCCGCGAACACCAGGCCGAACAGCAGGAACGCCACGGCCGATGCGACTCCCAGGTTCCACCATTTGAAGCCCTGCTCGTACATGAAGTAGAGCACGCTCAGCGTGCTCTTCAGCGGGCCGCCCTCGGTCATCACGTAGGGCTCGGCGAACAGCTGGAAGTAGCCCGCCATGGTGAGGATCGACACCATGCTCAACGTCGGCCCCAGGGTAGGCAGGGTGACGTGGCGGAACACCTGCAAGCGCGTGGCGCCGTCCATGCGCGCGGATTCGTAGAGCTCGCGCGGGATCGCCTGCAGCGCGGCGAGCAGGATCACCATGTTGTAGCCGAAGTTCTTCCAGACGGCGAGCAGGATGATGGTGGGCATCGACCAGTGCGGGTCCCCCAGCCAGTCGATCGGATCGATGCCGATCACCGCGATCGCTTCATTCACCAACCCATAGCGCGTGTGGAACAGGTAGCGCCAGATCACCGCCACGGCGACCAGCGTCGTCACCACCGGCGCGAAGAGAGCGGTGCGGAAGAACGCCTGGGCGCGGGCGAGCGGCGAATCGAGGAGGAGCGCCGCGGCGAGCGAGAGCCCGATCGAGAGAGGCACGCCGACCACGACGAAGTAGAGCGTGTTCCCGAGCGAGCGCCAGAAGAGCGGCGTCTGCAGCAGCGCGAGATAGTTGTCGAGCCCGACGAAGCGCAGGTTGCCGAGGTCGGCGAGCGCGTACAGGTCGAAATCGGTGAAGCTCAAGGCGAGCGCCGCGGCGACCGGCACGGTGAAGAAGCCGCCGATGATCGCAAGGGCGGGAGCGGCGAAGCCCCATGCCGCGAGGCGCGGGATCATCGCGGCCGCCGGCGATCGAGCATCCACCGGCGCTTTTCGAGGATCGCATCCACGCGCTGGTCGAGCTCGCGCGGCGCCTCGGCGATCGCGATGCGCCCGCGCACCACCTGCTCGGCCACCACCTGCATCTCGTTCACGATGCGCTCCCACTCGGGAACCGCGGGCGCGGGCCTCACCCGTTCGAGCTGCTCGCGGAATGCGCGCGCATACGGGTCGTTCGCGAGCCGCGGGTCGGCCCAGGTCGCGCGGCGCGGGGGCAAGTTGCCGGTGAGCGCGTGGAAGCGCTGCTGCACATCCGGCTGCGAGAGGTACTCGACGAGGCGCCAGGCCGCGTCCTTGTGCCGCGACGCCTTGATCACCACGAGGCTCGAGCCGCCCGCGATCGAGGCGCCGTCACCGCCGGGACCAGGCAGCGGCGCGGTCATCCAGTCGTGCTGGCGCTCTTGCGGCAGGCGCTTCTTGAACTCCGCGATGTTCCACGGCCCCGAAACGTAGAAAGCGAAGAGCCCCCGCCCGAACTCGGTCCAGACATTCGAGATCTGCGTGTTGCTCATGCTCGGCGCCCATTCGTTGCGGAACGCCTCCACGTAGAAAGCGAGCGCGTGGCGGAAGCCCTCGCCGCGAAAGTCGCCGCGACGGCCCCCATCGGCGAGGAGGGGCTCGCGCGCCTGCAGGCTCAAAGCGAGCAGGGGCTCGAACTCGTTCAGCGGGAACAGCACCGCGTAGCTTTGCGGGCCGCCGAGCCTCTTGATCGCGGCCATCATGCGCGACCACTCCTGCCACGAGCGCGGGGGATGATCGAACCCGGCTTGCCTCAGCAGGTCGCTGCGATAGAAAAGGAGCCGCGTATCGACGTACCAGGGCACTCCGCGCAACGCTCCGTCGACGCGGTTGGTGTCCCAGATCCCGGCGAAGTAGTCGTCCTGCCGCACGATCGAGGACGCAGCCACGCGCGCGTCGAGGGGCTCGAGGGCGCCGAGGGCCGCGAACTCCGGGACCCAGGTATTGCCGAGCTGGCAGAGGTCCGGAAGGGCATCGCCCGCGAAGGCGGTGAGGAGCTTCTCATGCGCCGCGGTCCAGGGAAGCTGCTGCACGACCACGCGCACGTCGGGATTGCGCTGCTCGAATTCCGGCAGGAGTTTCCCGATCACCTCGGCTTCGCGGCCCATCACCCAGAAGCGCAGCTCGGTGCGATCGGCGACGCGCTCGGCGCACCCGGCAAGCAGCACGCCCAGCAAGACGAAGAGGCGCGCGTGCGCGGCGATGCGCATCACGGCTTGCCCGCCGGCGCATCGAGCCACCCGCCTGTGAAGCCCGCGCGCTCGAGCCCGCGCCGGATGTGGGGGTTGGCGCGCACGGTTCGCCACACCAGCTCGCTTCGATGGTTCTCGATCATGGCGATGATCGGCCCCTGGTCGATGCCAAGGTAGTCGGTATCAGCCCATCCGAAGCCGGGGATGCGCCGCCCGTGATGCAGCGGCGTGTCGTAATCGAAGCTCGGATTGAACGCATCGACGAACCCGTATTTCCCATAGACCTCGCTACCGTAGCGGCGATGCATCTCCTCGACGGCCGGAATGGCAATCTCGGGCGCGAAGGGAATGCTGCTCGCGGCGGCGGTCGGGGCGATCGTGCCGTCGTCGGAGACGTACTCGATGCCGACGCCACGCGCATTGTATGTCCGGAAGCGTCGCACTTCGCCGAGGTATGGAAGCTCGACGTCGGCAGGGCCGTCGCACGCGGTCAGTCCCCAGACATTCTCGCCATAGCCCTTCCAGCGCATCGGATTGGCGA